>NZ_AEXS01000046.1:0-15146 GCF_000204455.1 Paenibacillus sp. HGF5
GGAAACAGCCACGATCTGCAGAATATTCGAAGGTTCCGATTCATCGCCGGTTGATGGATCGAATGCCGTTACGTAATAATCGTATGTCAATCCTTCCATCGCACTCATATCCTCAATGGAGGTTCCGCCCAGAGAATCGAGGATGCGCGAGTACTCGGACTCGGACGTTTCCTTACGGTATATGCGGTACTGAACATTGCCTTGAACCGGATTCCAGCTCAGTGATACGGTTTGGGTCTCCCCGTTATAAGAGCCCGTTAAACCGCTGACTGCGCTTAATGCCGGTTCTTCTACAGGGGGCTGTACCGGCTCGACATTCGGGAAATTCTTCGCCTCATAGCCTTGAACCGCCTTCTCCATCACTTTGCCCCATAAGGAAGCAGAGATCGAGCTGCTTCGTTTCAGCAGATGCTGCCGGTCAGGATTATCGTAACCCATCCATACAGCTGCCGTTAATTCCGGCGTATAACCGACAAACCATACGTCGCGGTTCGAGCTGACGCCCTTGTAGCCGCTCTGCGTGGTTCCCGTCTTACCGGCTACCGGACGGCTGATCCGGGCATTCTTACCCGTTCCGTCCTCTACGACGCGGCGCATCATATCCGTCATTTGCGAAGCCGTCGTCTCGCTCATCACGCGCTTCCCTTTGCTGCCTTTGTTCTCATGCACAACCTTGCCTTTGTTGTCTTTAATTTGTTTGATCGCAAAAGCCTCTTTGAATTCTCCGCCATTGGCAAAAGCGCTGAAAGCTTGAGCCATCTCAAAGGTGTTCGTACCGGTATCCATGCCGCCCAGGGCCAAGGATAGGTTCGCATCCCCTTCGGACATCTTGATGCCGAGGCTTTGCGCGAAATCAAATCCGGTTTTCACGCCGATTTCGTTCAACAGCCATACGGCCGGGATGTTCTCGGAACGCTGAATCGCTTCCGGCATGCCGATCGTCTCCGAGTAACCGTGCAGATTATTCGGACAGTAATTGCTGCCGAAACACTGCTTCTTGTTGCTGAGTCTCGAATCCTTCGTAAATTTGCCGGATTCGAGAGCCGGCGCGTAGGATACAATCGGCTTCAAAGCGGAGCCCGGCTGACGACGGCTGTCGGTAGCCCGGCTGAACCCGCCGCGCGTATACTCCCGACCGCCGACCATGGCGACGATCCCGCCGGTCTCTTGGTTAATGATGACCATGGATCCTTCAACCTGCACGTCATCCGGACTTTCTTCGAAGTTGGCCGGATTATTGAATTCCTCTTCCATGGCCTTTTGGGCATTCACGTCCATCGTGGTATAAATCTGATAACCGCCAATGTTAACGTCATCCTCGGTAAGGCCCCACTTCTCTTCGGCCTCTTCCATGACATAATCGATAAACGCCGTATACTTCTGCTGTCTTTCAGGCGGCGTATAGGCATAGTCCACCTTCTTGGCTTCCGCTGCCTCTTCGGCCGTGATATATCCCTGTTGTTCCATCAGGGTAAGGACGACCGCGCGCCGCTCTTTGGAAAGGTCGGGATTCTTGAGCGGATTATAGCGGGACGGCCCTTTCGGCATTGCCGCAAGCGTCGCCATTTCCCATAAATCCAGCTCTTTCAGATCCGACTTGCCGAAATAACGCTCGGATGCGGCTTTGATGCCGTAATAAGGTCCACCGAAGTTAATCCGGTTCAAATACATCTCGATAATTTCCTGTTTGCTATGCTGACGCTCAAGCGCCAGCGCGATCGACATTTCAGTCGCCTTTCGGAAGAATGTTTTGTCCCGGGTCAGGAATATATTCTTCGCCAGCTGCTGCGTGATCGTGCTTCCGCCTTCCACCATGGACCGGGCCATGATATCCTTTACTGCTGCACGGCCGATCGACCACATGTCCACGCCGTTATGCTCCATGAACCGTTTATCTTCAGTTGCAATGAATGCTTGTATCAATTTCTCCGGGATATCCTCGTACTTCACGGGATCGCTCTTCTGCAGGGACAACTCGCCCATCAGCGTGCCGTTGCGGTCATATACTTTGGAAGTACCGTAAGCGGTCAATTTATCCTGATTCTGTTCCAGCAGCTTTTCTCCGCTGATCAGGATGAACAAATAACCTGCAAGCGCGCAGAAGATCGCAATGACGGCCGTGAAAAACAGCGCCCATGCAATTCGCTTTCCCTTGCCCTTTTTCTTCTTTGCATTCGGTTTCGTGGTTTTGGATGTCTTCGAGTTGTCTTTGTTTTTATTCAACCGAGACATCTGATTATCTTTTCCAGCCATTTGTCCCCCTCCTTACTCCCTTGCGGGATCAAACCTTCTGACTCTCGAGTGGTGCCTCGGAAAGAAAAGAACAACCTTCTCAGGTTGCTCTCTGCACTCCTTATAAGCTAAACGAATTATAAACCAAAAAGTTTCAAATTAATCAAAGGCGGTATGATTTTGCTCTCTATGAATCCATTCTAAAATCTATTGTTCGCTGTTGTTATCCTGCATCAGGGACACATTACGCTGCGGCATGAACGTGGAGATAGCATGCTTGTACACCATTTGCTGACGGCCGTCGCTGTCAATCACGATGGTAAAATTGTCAAAAGCTTTGATCGTTCCACGGATCTGAAAGCCGTTTGTAAGGTATACCGTGGCCGGAATGTTCTCTTTGCGCAGTTGGTTCAAGAACGTGTCTTGGATGTTAATGGACTTGTTCATTAGCCGTACCCCCAATGGTTCAATTAGATTGTTTTGAAAATATATTCAAGATTTCAGTGAAACTTTCCTGCTATTATAGCACGGATTTTTTGATAGTTAGCAGAAAAATTTCCCGAGTCGGTGACGTCTACCCACTCGATGTCCTTCATGTGGCGAAACCAAGATAGCTGCCGCTTAGCGAAACGGCGCGTATCGCGCTTAAGCAGCACGACGGCCTCCTCGTAGCTGAACTCCCCTTTAAGGTACGACACGATTTCCTTGTAACCCAGCCCTTGCATGGATACTAGCCCCGGAGCGAACCCTTTGTCCATGAGCGCCGCCACCTCATCAACAAGTCCTTGGCTCAGCATAAGGTCAATTCGCTCTTCAATACGGTTATATAGCATTTGCCTGTCCATTGTCAAACCGACCAAGCATAAGTCATAGGGAGACTGCTTGGTTTGAGGCGCCAACTGGGCCGAAAGTGGGACGCCGGTCACATGAAATACTTCCAAAGCACGAACGACCCGGCGTAGGTCGTTAGGGTGAAGCCGTTCGGCAGTTTCAGGATCGGCTTCTGCCAATTTCTGATGGAGAGCCTCTGCTCCATGTTCATTGGCGTAGCGGAACTGCTCCTCCCGAAAAACTTCATCCGCTCCGGTCTCGCTGAACTGATAACCGTAGCATACCGACTCTACGTAAAGCCCGGTTCCGCCAACGATGAACGGAAGCTTCCCCCGTTCCGTGATCTTGGCGATCAGCCGCTGGCATTGCTCTTGAAATTCGGCCACCGAGTACGGGTGATCAGGCTCGTGAATGTCAATGAGATGGTGGGGCACGCCATCCATTTCCTCCGCGGAAATTTTGGCCGTGCCAATATCCATGCCCCGGTACACCTGCATCGAATCGCCGGATATAATCTCACATCCGAATTCTTTCGCAATTTCAATGCTCATTTTGGTTTTGCCTACCGCTGTCGGTCCGATGAGAACCAGCAGCTTCGGTTTGGTTTCATCTGTCAATGGAAATCACTCCGTACGTTATTTTGGATTTTCCCCGTTCGGGCAGTGCAAATCCGAGCCGTTCGAATTCTCCGCTGAACCGCGCTTCCTTCATGACGACGGTTTTGCGCGCGACCCTGATCGCTTCCCTCACGCTTTCCGCATCCAGAGGCTCACCGTTTGCATAGTGCCTTAACGGGTTGATGGAAGCCGAGTCGGTGATCGGTTCACGGAACATCGGGTCAAAATAGACAATGTCGACGCTTTGGTCCGGCAGCGATTTCAAATAATCCAGGTGATGGCTGTGCCTGACCTCGATTCGCCGCATCGCCTGATCGCTGGCTTCCAGATGGCTTTCATAGGTCCGTAGCCCCTCTTTCAGCAGCGCAAACAAAGGCAGCGAGCTTTCCAGGGCGGTGATCCGGCTGTTCGCCCCTCCCTTGCCCGAGAATACCAGGGCGTCGGCTCCAAGGCCCGCCGTGCAATCCAGAACGGAGTCCCCTTCCTCCATCCCCGATGCCTCCAGCATGGGATCGGGTTTTCCGTTCAGCACCCGTTTCAATCGGACAAAGCCCATGCTTGGGTGAAATTCCATGACAGAGCCGCCAGGTCCGCTCAAACGCACATGTCCGTTCAGTACGACCAGTACGTCGTCGTCCCCGAACCTGCGGGCTAATTTTCGCAATGAATGGCCGCCGCGCTGGACGTAACGGCAGCCGGTTTCCTGGGCTAAACGTTTGGCGCGCTCGACGATGTCCGGCGCTTCCGCTTCTCCAGTTGTAATGATCATGAAGGTCCTCCTTGCTGTTACATGACGCGCTTAAACATTTTCTCCAAGTCGTATGCCGAGAACGAAACCACGATCGGTCGTCCATGCGGACAGGTGTAAGGCTGCCGGCAGGCGCCCAAACGCTGGATCAACGTCATCGCCTCCTGTTCCGTCAGCTTCTGATTGGCTTTGATGGAAGCCTTGCACGAACACATGATCGATGAGGTTTCTCTCAGCTTGGCTATATCGATAGTACGCTCATTCAGCACCCATTCGGCCATCTCTTCGATGATGGCCTTCTCTTCGCCCTTAGGGAACCAGAAGGGGTGCGAACGGACCAGGAAGGTATGGCCGCCAAAAAACTCCATATAAACGCCGACCTTCTCGAACCAATGCAGCCGTTCCTTTACCTTCTCCGACTCCGAGGACGTGAATTCAAGCGTGATCGGCAGGAGCAGCTCCTGCGATGCGTCCGCCGGGTTGCCGAACTGCTCGTAGTAATACTCGTAGTTAATCCGCTCATGCGCGGCATGCTGATCGATCAGATACAGACCGGTATCATTCTGCGCAATGAGATAGGTTCCGTGATGCTGGCCGATAAGCGTTAGCTCCGGAAAAGGCGGGATTTCGGGAGCCGGCCCTGAAACGGCCTGCAGCCACTCCTTGGTCACGGCTGGATTTCCGCCGCTCTTGGCATCATTGCGGTAATCGCTTCGATACGAAGACGAAGCGGCCGTCTCACGCATCTGCGAAGCTGCGGCTGTTTCTGCTGTTCCGTCCCCGTAAGAACGCATGGTACCGGATGGGGGCGGCGCAAGGGACTGCTTGTCAGGCCACGCTGCAGGCGGCGTTGGAGGCGGCGTGATTCCTCCCGCGGATCGATCACCGCTGCCTGGGATCTCGAGATCCCGATCTTGCCCGCCGCGGGCCGCTCCGACATGGCCCTGCGCCTGTGGAAATGACAGCTGTTCCTGGATATAAGCATTGTCGCTTTTGCCGATATTCTGTTTGGCCGGACGCGGAATGAGGATTTCCTGCTGCAGCACCTTGCGAACCTCTTCCTCCACGAAAGCGAACAGCTCCTGCTCTTTGCTGAACCGCACCTCCAGCTTGGAAGGATGCACATTCACATCGATCAACGAAGGATGCATGGACAGCTGAATGACGACAAGCGGAAACCGGTTGATCGGCAGGAGCGTATGATAACCTCTCAATATCGCCTGCATTAAGCCGTAGTTCCGGATATACCGCCCGTTTATGATGAGCGACATACCGTTCCGGTTTGCCCGGGTATAGTCCGGACGGCTGATATACCCGCTTAACGTATAGTCCATATTCTCGGCTTCGAACGGCAGCATGGCTTTGGCCGATTGGGTGCCGTATACGGCCGCTATGACCTGAAGGGCATCGCCGTTGCCCAGCGTCTGCAGCAGCGAGTTCCCGTTATGCCGGAGCGTAAAAGCGATGTCCGGCCGGGATAGCGCCAAGCGGTACATATAATCGGATATATGCCCTAATTCGGTCTGGATCGTTTTCATATATTTCAGCCTTGCCGGCGTATTGTAAAACAATTCCTTCACGAGGAAATCCGTTCCTCTGGGTGCGGCCGTCTCTTCGTTCACGCGCAGATGGCCGCCTTCGATTTCGATCTTCCGTCCGCGGCCATCCTGGGCATTGGACGTAACCAGGCGCACCTTCGATACGGCTGCTATGGACGGCAGGGCTTCCCCCCGGAAACCAAGGCTGGTGATCTGGAACAGATCGCGGCCCTCGGCAATTTTACTTGTCGCATGGCGATAAAAAGCCGTCTCGCAATCCTCCGGATCAATGCCCGCCCCGTTATCCGTTACGCGAATGCTGTCCAGTCCGCCCTCTTCGACCGAAACGTCGATCTTGGTGCTCCCGGCATCAATGGCGTTCTCGACCAGCTCCTTGACAACGGAGGCAGGCCGCTCCACCACCTCGCCGGCAGCAATCTGGTTTGCAATATGCTCGTCCAAAATCCGAATAATCCCCATTGTTCCTACCTCCGTTCCTTTTCATTCCCATGCCAAAATCACATATCCTTCGCTTGAAGCTTCAGGTCATTCAGGAATTGCATCGCCTGAAGCGGCGTCATGTTCATGACGTCGGCACCTTTGACGGCGTCTATGATGCTCTTAACAGCAGGATCGTGAGCAGCTTCTTGCGGAGAAGAGTACTGATCCTTGCCCATCTTGGCATTCCGGGATTCAGGCACTTCCTCCTCGCCGAAAATGGAGAGCTGCACCACGCCGCCTTTCGGGTCTGCTCCGTTCAGGCTGCCGGCATACGGCATCGTCTCTTCACGGATTTCATGCAAAGCTTCCGGTCCGCTGCGCCTCACATCCGAAGAGGCATCGGACGCAGGCTCTTTCCGATGGATCTCGACCCCTTGCTCCGATGCCACTGCGGCCAGGGAAGCCATCTCCAGGCCCTGCAGCAGCCCATAAGCGCGATCAATGATACTGCCGGGCAAACCTGCCAGTCTGGCACAATAAATGCCGTAGCTGCTGTCCGCCGCGCCAGGAATCAGCTTGCGGAGAAAATGCACCTTGTCGCCGCTTTCCTGAACCGCCATGGAATAATTCTTAAGCCCGCCAAGGCTCTCCTGAAGGTGAGCCAGCTCATGGAAATGCGTCGATACCAATGCCTTGCAGCCGATATGATCATGCACGTATTCAATCACGGCTTGCGCAATGGCCATGCCTTCACTCGTGGACGTACCGCGCCCAAGCTCATCAATGATGATCAGGCTGCGCGGCGTCGCTTTTTCCGTCATGACCTGGATATCCGCCATTTCCACCATGAAGGTGCTCTGACCGCCGATCAGGTCGTCGGCGGCGCCGATGCGAGTAAAGATCCGGTCGACCAGCGGGATAACCGCGCGCTCCGCCGGGACAAAACAGCCCATCTGCGCCAAAATGGATAACAGAGCCACCTGGCGCATGTACGTGCTTTTGCCGGCCATATTCGGACCCGTTATAAGCAGGATCGAAGAGCCGTCCTTGCGCAAATCCGTTGCGTTCGCGATAAACGACGAATCCTTCATGACGGCTTCCACCACCGGATGACGGCCGCCTTCAACGATATAATCATAGCCCTCGCTCAGCTCCGGCTTGACGAACCGGTACTCCGCGCTGACGGCAGCCAGCGACTGATAGACGTCAATCTCGGCGATGCGCTCGGCGAGTTTCTGCAGCCGGCTCACTTGGGTATTCAGCTTATCCCTCAGCTCGGTAAAGAGCGCATACTCCAGATCCACCATTTTCTCCTGGGCTTCCAGGATCAGTCCTTCCTTCTCCTTCAGTTCGGGCGTGACGTAACGCTCCGCGTTGGCCAGCGTCTGTTTGCGCTCATATCGGCCTTCCGGCAGGGATGACAGATTGGATTTGGTGACCTCGATATAATAGCCGAACACCTTGTTATAACCGATCTTCAAAGACTTGATCCCGGTAGCGGCACGTTCCTTGGCCTCCAGCTCGGCGATCCAGCGTTTGCCGCTGGTGCTCGCTTCCCGAAACTCATCCAGCCGTTCGTGGTACCCCGGCTTGATGATTCCTCCGTCGCGCACTGACACCGGCGGCTCATTCACAATCGCATTCTCGATCAGTTCGCACAGATCGTCGCAAACATCGGTATCCGCTGCCACGCGCCGCAGCGTCTCGGAAGGCGACTGGGCACACAGCTCCTTCAGGGAAGGAATTTGCCTCAATGACAGCTTGAGCGCATTCAAATCGCGTCCGTTCGCGCTGCCGAACGCGATCCGGCCGACCAGCCGCTCCAAATCGTAAATCTCTTTCAGCGCCATCCGCAAATCTTCGCGCAGTATGTACTGGTTATATAAATGCTCGACGGCCTCCAGCCGCTCCTCGATCCGGCTTCGGGACAGCAGCGGTTTATCGATTCTCCGCCGCAGGAGTCTGGCTCCCATGGAGGTTTCCGTACGATCCAGAAGCCATAGGAGAGAGCCTTTCTTCGAGCGTTCACGAACCGTCTCGACCAGCTCCAGATTCCGCCTGGTGAACGGATCCAGCACCATGTATTGTCCCGGCTCGTAGGAAGCGATTTGAGTCAGCTGCCCCAGCGACCGTTTCTGCGTCTCGCTTAAATACGAGATAAGCAGGGATATGCAGGCTCTTCTCTCCTCTTCGAGGCGGACCCATGCCGCTTCTCCGAATTGGGTCCGAACCAATGCGTCTTCTCTTCGATCCCAGGCCGTATATACGATATTTCGGCTGCCCGGCAGCGCCTGCGATGAGATGATCCCAAGCAGCGATGCATCTCCGATAATTTCGGAAGGCTCATAAATGCCAATCTCGTCCCTCAACCATTCCTCCGATGAAGGCACCGACGTCACGTAGAGCTCGCCGGTGGACAAATCGCATGCGGATAAGGACATCAAGCCGCCCGCTTCCGTGACGCACACCATGTAATTGTTCGATTTGTCGTGAACGACCTTGCCGTCCATGATGGTCCCCGGCGTGACGACCCTGACGATTTCCCGCCGCACCATGCCTTTGGTGACCGAAGCATCCTCCATCTGTTCGCAGATGGCGACTTTGTACCCCTTTTCAATCAACCGTTGGATATAACCTTCGGCGGAATGATAAGGAACCCCGCACATCGGTATTTTCTCTGCACCGCCGCCTTCGCGGCCGGTCAGCGTAATCTCCAATTCCTTCGACGCAAGGATCGCGTCATCGAAAAACATTTCGTAAAAATCGCCCAAGCGGAAAAAAAGAAACGCATCGCGCGCTTGTTCTTTGACTTTCAAATATTGTTCAATCATCGGCGTATATTTAGCCATGACGTACCTCCATTACCTTTCTAGCTTGACCTCCATTATAACAGAAATTGACCGTAAGGCATCACGGTTTAACGTGCGCGTTCAAAAAGGTCGGTTTTCAGTACCGAGGCTTATGCTTCCGATGTGCGTTTTTTCAAAACGCTTCAGTTGGATGAAGCTAGGGATGAAGGAGCGGAGCGTACGTAGTTTGTACGTGAGCACCTAAAATGTTTCCGGAGGAAACATACTTCGTAAGCATTTGCCTAGGCCCGGCTGAATTCAAGATTCGATGCCGAATTGCTTCTTGATTCACTTCGTGTTAGATATAGGATTTATAAGTTATTAACGGAGTTGATGAAATTCTATATCGCAAGAAAACCTACTTCTGAATCGCGTTCGCTCAGCCTTGAATTTGCCTCGATTGGTTTTCTTATCAAAATCGGACTTTCTGAACAACCTCTTAAACGGGAATATTCCACAGCGGCCGGATATCCCTGCTTTCATCCCAGGTTCGCCCCGTCTCCATGTGCGCTAGAGCCCGTTCGATTTCACGGGCAAAATCCGGGTACTCCGGCAGTGCCGACAGATCCCTGTGCCAGCCTGCAATACACTCTTTGAGCACGGATTTATCGCCTTCGTAATAGGCACGGTGATACCGTTCGGTGTTTAACGGCCTCCCCGGCAGGCGATCGCTGTAGCGGGCGACCAGGTAAGCCACGCCCAGCGACACCTTCGCGACGAGCGGCGAGACGAGAAAGCTGGGCAGCGTACGGTATTCAAACCCGCCGTAAGGCTGCCTCCGGAAATCCCCAAGGAAACCGTAACGCGGCCTCCGTGAACGCCCCTTCGGGTCTTCGAGCAGCGCCAGCGGCAGAGCCACATAATTATCCAAGGTCTGAAGAAGAGACAGGGACAGCGGGACGCCGCTGAAATGAATATGGCCTCCCAGCGGAAAATCGCCATGAGGCAGGGCGCCTGCCTTCCATGCCAAAGAACGATCCTGAATCAGGAGATGAGCTTCACGCAGAGCTCTTTGCATTTCAAGCAGCAATTCCTTCGGATTCGCCTTGGGCGACGGCCTGAGCTCGGCAATAGGGTAAATCACCTCGCCCCGTAAACGAACGGCATCGCTTCCGACCGACCCGCCGCGTTCCATAAATTCGGAAGCAAACACGATGTCTCCGTTATCCTTCATCAGCACAAACTCCGGATCCATGCCCATGAGTAACGATGAAACAAGAGCAGAATTACCCTCTTCGTTGTAAGCAGGGTACCCTTCCGTCCGCCGTGCCCCCTGACCCTTGGCACTCATTACGGCTTTGCTGCGGTCAGCTGGCACGCGGATATCCTCCACTACGTATCTTCGACCGGGGCGGGCCGTAATGATGACTTCCCCTTCATCGACGCCCAGTGTATACAGCGACCGCAGGGCCGCTTTCTCCAATCTTCGATGCAGGCCATCTTCATATCTGCCGCTCTCGGGATCGGGCATGAACACCGCTTCGCTGCCGCCCATCTGATGTTGGCGGATCTTGGCTGCAGCCAGCCGGTCGACATGCACCGCGTACCTGGCGGCGTAACGCTTCTCCTCGGCCGAACCCGAATTCAAGCGACACGGAATCCCGGATCGGATCAACCGTGCTTGCGCCAAGAGCGAAGCAGATCCCTGCAGCGACACATGCTTTTTTTCAGCCGCCGGTCGTACGATCATTCTAGCCATCCCCATTCCCCCTGCAAATAAAAATAAAAAAGAGGGCATCCGCCCTCCGCAAAGCTGCCCTCGCTGCATATGCTAAGATTATAATCATTCCTACAGGAGGGTTAACTTACAGTTCATCCTCCAGACCTTCGTAATCTTCGTAATCTTCGACGTCGTCTCCCAGGACGTAGTCGAATTCTTTGTCTTCGTAGTCGCCGTGAGGGTAGCTGCATACTTTGACAACGACCTTGGTTTCGGCTACCAGTTCCACTGCATACTCTCTCTCTACCCGCAGAATGACGCTCGTGCCATTCGAGGATACGCTGGCCTCGACGCAGCTCGGCTCCTGCGTCGCTTCAGCCGAAACCTCCACCGTGGATGCACGATGCTTCGGATCCAGATAGGAAAGAGGCACGCGTTCTACATACGATACCGTTTCTTTCGCCACATCGGTCTGCGAATTTTTGTCATAGGAATACCAGATGTTTACATCGTAAGTACCAATAACTTCAATTCCGTCTCCGGCGGCAACCGCCTCGTACTGATGGTTTATAATCCAAGCCCCCAAAATACTGGTCGGATTATTAGGCGGAGTCACGGTATGTGTTACGGTAGAGAACTTACGACCCTTGCCGCAGATCGCCTTCGTGATGATTTCTCTACATTGGTGTTTATGACTCAATGACATCTTCGAACCTCCTCCATACAATCATTCCATACATGTGTATGCAAGACATGGGCGAATGTTGAATGAAGTGGTCCAAATAAATTCATATGATGCTAAAAATATCAGATTTATTTTTGAAAATTGCTAAGCTATACGGCCGAATCCGCGCGCTTCTGCGGTTTTTTCGCCGTGGGCGCTTTATACTTTTTCGAAATATTCAAATAGTATTCCAGCTCGTGGCAGAGCTGCAAAATCGCGGAGCGGACCTCGAATTCCTCGCGGGTCGTAGGGAGCTCCATCTCCTTGAACCTGTCCTCCAGCTCAATCAGCAGACCTTCGGACTTCCCCGTATAACCTTCGGCAACGACATCCTGGCTTAACTGATCGAAAATTTCAGCCGTCAGCACGCCGTGCGGAAGCCGCTCGTACACCTGGGAGATCTGATGCATCATGCTCTGGATATTCTCCATCTGTTCCTTACGCATATAAAAATAGATGTTCCAGGAGCCGTCCGGATGAATCATCTGGTTCTCCGAAGCCCGCTTCGCTTCCTCTATCCCTTTTTCGATCTGCCGATTGGCCTCGATCAGCTCTTTTCCGTCCCATATATGTTCGGGGTTTCGAAGCGTCAGCGAGAAATGATGGAAAATGACGGAGAAAAGCCCGTCCACCTTGCGGCGGATCTCCATCATCGCCCCCTCGCTGTTCGGCATATAAACCAGGTTCACGAGCATGGCCGACCCGAGGCCGATAATCAGGAGTTCGATTTGCGTGAGCAATATGCCGAGTCCGATCTCTTCCCCCTGAAACACCCGAAACACCACAACCGAGCTGGTCACGATGCCTTCCTTGAAATTAGCCCTCGATATCGCGGGAAATGCAAGCAATATGTACAAGGCCAGCACCCAGTAATGAAAACCAAGAAAATAAAATAAAATGCACGCCAGCATAAGTCCCAGCAATGATGCAAAAAATCGGGATGATATGGAGCGCACGCTCCGTTTGCGCGTAACGTCAACGCCGAGTATAGCAAGAAGACCGGCGGACGTAGCCCCCGGTATGTTCAAAGCATCTGTAATTAAAATGGCAAGCAGGCTGGCCGCTGCTGTTTTGATGACACGAAATCCCATGTGATGAAGAGCCTCCAGGCAAGTTGTTGATGGCTATATCTGCTTCTTTATCATGTTAGCCGCATATCCGCATATATAAGGTATCTTCATCCTAGCTTATTTTTATGCCGTTAACAACCATGCCTGACGCCGCAGGCGATGGCCTGCTTAGCGGTGGGTCAACAATTTCCTTTCTATATATACCACGATCTGATACATGGCCGTTGCTACAACGGCAATGATGAGCAGGCTCGATAACACGAGCGTGAAGTTGAACACCTGAAAACCGTACATAATCAAGTAACCGAGACCCGATTTGGCAACCAAAAATTCGCCGACGATGACGCCGACCCATGCCATGCCCACGTTAACCTTGAGGGTTGATACGATCGCGGGATAGGAAGCCGGCAAGATGACCCGTTGAAATACCTGGCGCTTGGTTCCGCCGAACGTGCGGACGACCTTGATCAGATTGGAATCCACCTCGTTAAAGCTATTGTATACGACGAGCGTGGTCACAATGACCGTAATGGATAGCGTAGTGACGACAATGGCGGTAAAGCCGGCGCCGAACATCACGATGAATATGGGACCCAGCGCCACTTTCGGCATGCTGTTGAACACGACCATATAAGGATCCAGCACTTTATTGAGAAACGGTGACCACCAGATCAATACGGCCATTAGCGTGCCAACGAGCGTGCCGAGCAGGAATCCTACAACCGTCTCTCCTACCGTGACCCCCAGGTGTCCCCATAACTCGCCGCTGATCATGTTATCCCATATGTTCGCGAAGATTTTGGTGGGGTAACTGAACAGCAGCACGTCGATCCATTTGAATCTGCCCGCCGCTTCCCACCAGATAAAGAACAGCAGCAGCAGGCTGAGCTGAACGGTCAGTACCCGGTTTTGCATGCTTTTCTTTCGCTTCATGTGATTTGCATGGATATTCTGGAGCCAGCCCTTCGAAGAAGAAGCTGATGGCTCATCCCTTGATGTCATAGGCTTCACTCCTTCCCGATCGTTTGCATTTCGCCCCAGATTTCATGAAACAATTCATTGAACCCCGGCTCCTTGCGAGCAAAAAACGGCTGCGCCCGGCGGATGTTGTCGGGAATATCAAACAAACGATGAACCCGCCCGGGATTACGGTTCAAGAGAATGACCCGGTCGCTCATCGCAATCGCTTCGGATAAATCATGAGTGACCAGGATGGCCGTCTTCCCCCGCTCCTTCAGGGTTTCCACGATCAAATCCTCAAGCTGCAGCTTCGTCTGGTAGTCCAGCGCGGAGAAAGGTTCATCCAGCAGCAGCAGTCCCGGATCCGTAGCTAAGGTCCTGACGAGCGCTACCCGCTGCCTCATCCCGCCCGACAGCTGCGCCGGATACAGATTACCGCTCTCCCCAAGCCCCATCTCCTTGAGCAGATTCCCTACGACGCTTCGGCTTTGCGGATTCAGTCTCTCCGTCAATTCCAATCCGATCAAGGCATTATCCATGATGGTGCGCCAAGGAAATAAATAGTCCTGCTGCAGCATGTATCCGACTTCCGGCGACGGTCCGTTAACCGGCTTGCCGTTTACGTAAGCAGCCCCTTTGGAGGGGGCAATCAGGCCCGCTATGACGGACAGGATGGTCGTTTTCCCGCAGCCGCTTGGCCCTACCAGACTGATGAACTCCCCCGGCTCCACCTTCAAATGAATTCCTTCCACAGCCAGAGAGGCTTCCCGATCGGTGACATATACATGAGCGATATCATTCAATTCAACTACCGGTACCATGGTGCTCTCTCCTTTCGTTCTATGGATCAGGAGTACGTGATTATTTAGCTTGCTTGGCTTTTTCGGCAAAGCTGTTGTCGACAATGGCATCCGGCGCTACCCGTTCCTTCAGTTCCCCGGCCTGCTCCATCACGTCCAGAAGATTGTTCCACTCCGCCTCATCCACGATCGGATCGCTGGCATAACTGCCCTGCTCTTTGTAGCGCTTGACCGAGGACACCACGATGTCGCGGTCGCTGTCTTTAAAATAAGGCATGATCGCATCCGCGATATCTTCGGGGCTGCTCGCATCCACCCATTGCTGTGCCTTGTACAGGGCGTTCGTAAACTTCTGCACCGTGGCATCGTTTTTGTCGATATAGCTTTGCTTTGTCATAAACACGGTGTACGGCAGATGCCCGCTTTCTACGCCAAAGGAAGCCACCACCTTGCCACGGCCTTCTTTTTCAAATATGGAGGCCTGCGGCTCAAAGAGCTGGACAAACTCACCCGTACCGGAAGCATACGCCGATGCGATGTTCGCAAAATCGATGTTCTGAATCAGCTCCAGGTCCGCATGCGGATCGATTCCTTTTTTACGGAGCGTAAACTCGCCTGCCATCTGCGGCATTCCGCCCTTACGCTGACCGAGGAATACTTTGCCCTTCAGGCTGTT
>NZ_AEXS01000045.1:0-3030 GCF_000204455.1 Paenibacillus sp. HGF5
AAAAAGGCGCCCTGCGCCCACCCACTGGCATACAGCCAATAATAGAAGAATTAGCCCGACCCCAATCACGGCGAGCTTCCATCCGTCATACAGGCATGCAGCACCGCTGCCGATCACCCATAACACGGTAAACACAAGTAATGGCCTTCGTTTCATCATTGAATGTATCCCCTTCTTGACGAAATAAAAAAAGAACCCTTGCCTGCAAATCGCAGTCAAAGGTTCTTCCTCCATAACTTCCTATTTCTATCATTCACAATCGTCAATGCATGATTTATTCCGCTACCGTCATCAAGGTTTCGCGCGGCGGCTCGTATGCTTCAAGCTGCCGGAACGAAATCCCCTTCTGTTCCATCATTCGGGACACCTTGCCGGAGTCCTTGGGATAAGGACGATGGAACACAACCTCGACAATGCCGCTGTTGGCAAGCATGTTCGCACAGGTCCAGCAAGGCTCGTCTGTCACGTACACCGTACTGCCCTCCCTGTCGATCCGGTCCGTGAACAGCAGCAGATTCTGCTCGGCATGAATCGTGCGGATGCAGCGCTGCTTCTTCACCATGCTTTCCTTGCCGTCCTGCACGACCAATTCATAATCCTCCGCGATCATACAACCTGCTTCCGAGCAATCCGGCACCCCCATCGGCGCGCCGTTATAAGCCGTCCCGAGCAGCTTCTTGCCCTGCACCAGCACCGCTCCCACATGACGCCGAGGGCATTGAGAACGGGTAGATACCATAAAGGCAATATCCATGAAATAAGTATCCCAATCTTTACGTTGATCTGCACTCATCTTCTGTCACCTGTTCCTTGTCAATATCTCCTTTATTGTAGCACATAGCTAAAGTCCTACGTAAGGCTTCATCTTCTCCAGCATTTTGGGTCCGATGCCCTTTACGTTCATCAAGTCGGCCTGAGTTCGAAACGGGCCGAACTGATTCCGGTAATCGATAATAGCCTTGGCCTTGGCCTCGCCAATGCCGGGCAGCTCCATCAGCGTGGCTGCATCCGCCGTATTCACATTGATCAATCCGGACGGATCCGGAATGGACGGCGGCAGCGCTGGAGATTCATTGGCAGAGACCGGTTCCCCGACACCCTCCGTAGGGGATGAAGCCGGAGAAACGACTGCCTGTGCAGAAGCTGAAGATGGGGAGGTTTCCGCTGCTTGGCCGTTCCCGGCCGCAGCAGCCGGGTCCAGACTTGCCATCGGTTCCTTCGCGTTCGTAGCGTGCTCGCCTTGTCCACCCTGAGCGGTCTTTGCAGCATCAGAAAAATCCGTTCGAGTGTCGGCAGGGGCTGCAGCCCCTCCCGCATCCTTATCCCGGGAATCGGAAGCAAGCGCCTTCGGACCGGCGCTCTCCTCCATGGTCATGACTTGCTCCAGCTGTTCGTTTAACGGCTGCCAGCCCTCGATTCCCTGTTCCGTGCCGCCGGCAAACAAGATGAGTCCGCAGCCCGCAAGCGTTGCGGCAAGGCTCCAACCTAAAGATATCCGTTTCATCAAAAGACCTCTCCTTAACTTCAAAGTTCAATTCGTACAAACTCTGGAATAATCTTCGGCTTCCCCACCGAAATCGCATGAAAAACCGTCATGAATCGGCATCTTCCCCGCATACATTAGACGTAAGGAACGGTACATTTCTGCCGTAAAGCGCGAAAGGAGGGAACTTACACATGAAGGTCGGTTTTATCGGTACGGGCAGCATGGGTAGTCTGTTGATCGATGCCTTCATTCAATCGGGCGCACTCCTGCCTGAGCAGATTCGGGTCAGCAACCGAAGCCCTGAAAAGCCGCTGCAGCTGGCAAAACGTCATCCCGGTCTGACGGTATGCAGCTCTAACACGGAGACGGCTTCTCAAAGCGACCTGCTGTTTTTATGTATCAAGCCGCTGGAATTCAAAACGGTCATCGGCGAAATCAAGGATCGGCTCGAAACCCGGCAAATCGCCATATCCATCACGAGTCCGGTCCAACTGATCCATCTGGAATCATCGCTGCCTTGCAAGGTAGCGAAAATCATACCGAGCATCACTAACATCACCGGAGGCGGAGCATCGTTATGCATGTATGGTTCCCGAATAAAAGAAGAAGACAGGCAGCTTATAGAAAGCCTCCTGTCTTATATCAGCAGGCCGCTCAAGATACTGGAATCGCACACGCGAATCACTTCCGATTTCTCCAGCTGCGGGCCTGCTTTTTTAAGTTTATTCATGGAAAAATGGATCGACGCTGCCGTTGAAATGACCGGAATCGACCGCAGGTCCCTCAATGCACTAGCCGGCGAAATGCTGCTTGGCACCGGCAAGCTGCTAACGGAGGAGGGCTTCTCCCCCGAAGAGCTGCAAAAGCGGGTGGCGGTTCCCGGAGGCATCACGGCCCAGGCTCTGGCACTGCTGGAATCGAACCTGAACGGGTTGTTCTACCAATTGATCCAAACCACACACGACAAGTATGAGGAGGATTTGGCCAAACTGGATGCTGCCTTCGGTTTTACGATTAACCGGCCACGATATTGACCAGTTTACCCGGCACGGCAATGATTTTGCGAATACTCTTGCCTTCCAGCGCCTGCTTGACATTTGGAAGGGAGAGGCTATGTTGTTGCATGGCTTCTTGGTCCATGTCTTTCGCGATTTTGGCGCGTTCCACGATTTTGCCGTTGACTTGCACCACGATCTCGACTTCTGCCTCTACGGTCCAAGCCTCGTCAAACTCAGGCCAAGGCACGTAGGTTACGCTCTCCGTGTAGCCTAAACGGCTCCACAGCTCTTCAGCCAGGTGAGGGGCAAGCGGGGAAAGCAGTTGGACGAAGTTCTCCATCGCCTTGCGAGGAAGCACTTCCGTTTTGTACCCCTCGTTGATGAATATCATCAACTGGCTGATCGCTGTGTTAAAGCGCAGATGCTCAAAGTCGTCGGTCACTTTCTTAATCGTTTTGTGCAGCGTGCGTTTGAATTCGTCCGTACCCTCGCCATCCACGATTTTAGGATTCAATTGACCGTCGTCTCCGATGAACAGGCGCCATA
>NZ_AEXS01000044.1:0-27482 GCF_000204455.1 Paenibacillus sp. HGF5
TTCGAGCCCGTGATGCCGATCATGGGAGCTTCGCACAGGTGATAGGCGATTTCGACTTCGGTTACGATAGGAATTTCAAGCTCGATCGCCTTTTGGACAGGCGGGACCGAATACGGAATTCCCGGGTTTTTGACAAGGAGCGCCACGCCGGGATGAATGAGGTCATCGGGATGCCCGCCGCAAATAACAGAAATACCCAAAGCCTCGAGCTCCGAGGCTTCAGGACACTGTTCTCTTTCCTTTCGATCATTCACGATGACGGAGGCTCCGGCTTGATGCAGCACCTTCGCTACCTGCACTCCGCTTTTGGCAAGACCCAACACGACGATATGCTTATCCCGATAAACATCTAGCTGCTTCATATGTTACAACCCCTTGTTGATATAGAGTCCGAGTCCCGCAAGTACCAGTCCCACGGCCCAAAATGTAAAAACAACGCGCCACTCCGACCACCCGGACAATTCGTAATGGTGGTGGATCGGGCTCATTTTGAATATTCGTTTGCCCCGGGTTTTGAAGGAGATCACCTGAAGCACAACAGATAGCATCTCGATGACGAAGACCCCTCCAATGATCAGGAACAGCAGCTCGCTCTTGGTTACGATGGCAATCGCGCCGATGGCGCCGCCGATGCCTAAAGAACCCGTATCTCCCATGAACACCTTCGCGGGATGAGCGTTAAATACCAGAAACCCGAGCACCGCGCCGATCATGGCAGCCGCGCAGAACGCCGCCGCGAACGAGGTGGACTGGATCGCGACGATGGCATACGCGCCAAAGGCAATCGCGCTGACGCCGGACAGCAGGCCGTCCAATCCGTCGGTGAAATTGACCGCGTTGCTGATTGCAAGCATCATGACCACGATGAACGGATAATAGAACCATGGGCCCCAATCAAAGGACCAATCCATGCCCGGCACGCTGATTGCCGTGCTGTGGCCGTTGGAAATCAACAGCCAGCACATAATACCGGAAAACAGAAGCTGTCCAAACAGCTTCTGCCGGGCCGTAAGTCCTAATGATCTGCGAAACACGATCTTGATGTAATCGTCAAGAAAGCCGATCAAACCGAAACCGAGCGTGGCTACGATCAGCACGTAGAAATCGGTATCGACAGGCGAAAATTTAATATAAGTCAGCGTAAAAGCTAGAAGAATGACGACGCCGCCCATCGTTGGCGTCCCGGCTTTTTTCAAGTGGCTCTGCGGACCGTCGTTCCTGACCTGCTGGCCGAACTTCATACGCCGCAGCAGCGGAATGAGCAGCGGAGCCGATATCACCGCAAGCACAAACGCCACACCGATTGTCAATAACAGCAATTGAAAGTCCATCAGCTCACCCCCTCGCTCCGTTGTTGCTGCCCGGCAGTGCCTTCAAGGCATCAACCACGTGCTCCAGCCTCATGCCGCGCGAGGCTTTCACCAATACGATATCCTTCTCCGTTACCTGCTCCAGCAGGGCTTCGATCAGCTTCTCTTTATCCGTAAATGAAAGCACGGCCCCTTCCGGGAAGCGGGCTTTCGCTTTATTCGCCGTATGAAGAGACAACGGACCGTAGGTGAATACCAGATCCGCATTGTCCGGAGATAAATAATCCCCGATCTCGGCATGAAATGACTCTTCCCGCTGACCAAGTTCCAGCATGTCCCCGAGCACGGCGATCCGGCGGCGATAGCCCTTCATATCGCCAAGCACGTCTACAGCCGCCTTCACCGCCGTCGGGCTGGAATTGTAGGCATCGTTCAGCACGGTTACCCCGAACGCGGTCTCTACGGCTTCGATCCGCATGCTCGACAGCTTCAGATGGGCGAACCCGCTGCGAATGGCTTCATCGCCGATGCCCAGATGGGCCGCCACCGCCATGGCTGCCAGGGCGTTCACCACATTGTGGCGGCCGAGGAGCGGCAGGCTGAAGCCTTCGCCTGCATGCAGTCTCGAAGTAAATATGATTCCTCTGGCATGGAACATGAGTCCCGTCGGATAATCGTCATTGGTATCTTGATTTCCGAACGTATACGTTCGCAGCCCCTCCGGCTTCACCGTTTCTTCTTCAGCAAGCACCTGACGGATCAGCGGTTCGTCCCCATGATAGATCAGCAAACCGCCCGGCTTCATGCCGCTGATAATCTCAAGCTTGGCCCGTGCGATTTCTTCCCGGGAACCGAGCTGCAGCAAATGCGCTTCCCCGACATTGGTGATCACGGTTAAATCCGGGCGGGCTATGTTCGAGAGCAGCTCGATCTCATGACGTCCGCTCATGCCCATCTCAAGCACGATAATGTCGGTGTCTTCCTTCATTGCCAGCACGGTTAACGGAAGCCCGATATGATTATTATAATTGCCTTGCGTTTTGTGAACGTTATACGTGGTTTCAAGCAATGCCGACACCATGTCCTTCACGGTGGTTTTGCCGTTGCTGCCGGTTATGCCCACCACCTTGGCTCTGCTCTCGGACAAATAGACCGCCGCAAGCGACTGGAGCGCCTTTAACGTATCCTCCACGAGAATGAGCGGGAGGTCGGCGGGAACCGGCTGATGATCCCTCTGCCAGAATGCCGCGCCGGCTCCACTGGCGAGCACGCTCTCCACGAATTCATGCCCGTCAAACTTCTCGCCGACAATCGGAACAAACAGGTTGCCCGGCTGTATGGTTCGGGAGTCGGTACCGACTCCTTGAATGATGATGTTGTCATCTTGGTTACGTGAGAGCGTACCGCCGCACATGTCGGCGATGCTCTTTAATGATTTATGGATCACTATTGTCTGCCCCTTATCGCGTCTTTGGCTACGATGCGGTCGTCAAAATCAAGCACTTCGCCCGCAATCAGCTGATAGGTCTCATGACCTTTCCCCGCAATCAATACTACATCGCCCGGGCTTGCCATTTCAATAGCCTTTTCGATCGCTTTCCGGCGATCGACGATGAGCTTGTAGCTTTCGGCTGCCACACCGTCCTCAACCAATCCGGCCTCGATATCCTTCAATATCAACTCCGGATCCTCGGTACGGGGATTATCGGAAGTTACCAATACAACATCGCTGTATTTCGCAGCGATTTTACCCATGATCGGCCGTTTGGTCCGGTCCCGGTCGCCACCGCAGCCGAATACGGTGATCACCCGGCCTTCCGCGAATTCATTGACGGTGCGGAGCACATTTTCAAGTCCGTCCGGCGTATGGGCGTAATCCACGATCACGGCATACGGCTGGCCTTCATCCACGACCTCTACGCGGCCATCGACTCCGGGCACGGATTCCAGGCTGTTCTTGATATCTTCGAGCGGTACACCTTCCAGGAGCGCTGCCGCGATCGCGGCCATAGCGTTATACACGTTGAATTTTCCTACCATTCGAATCGAAATGTCCGCACTGCCGCGGAACGTATCCACATGGAACGAAGTGCCTTGCGCGGTGATCGATATATTGCTCGCCCGCACATCCGCATCTTCACCCAAACCATAGGTTATCACTTCCGCCGCGGTCTGCTTGGCGAAATATGCCGAAGCATCGTCATCCGCATTCAGGACAGCATATTTGCGCGCGGATTCATCCTTGGCAAAAGCGTTGCCCAGCCGGGAGAAAAATAACCCTTTTGCGCCGCGGTATTCTTCCATCGTGTGATGATAGTCCAGATGGTCCTGGGTCAGATTCGTGAAGATGGCCGTCCGGAAATCCGTTCCCTTCACGCGCCCCTGTTCGAGCGCATGCGAGGATACCTCCATCACGCAGCACTCGGTGCCTGCATTGGCCATATCGTTCAAGTAACGCTGAAGCTCCAGCGCCTCGGGCGTCGTTCTCGGCATCGGGAAGGACTGGCCGCCGTATTTCATCTGAATCGTTCCGATCAATCCGGTTTTCAACCCGAAATCGTTCATGATCGTCTCGATCAAATACGTTGTCGTTGTCTTGCCGTTCGTACCGGTTACGCCGATCATCTTCATTCGGGAGCTCGGCTGATGATAAAAGGCGTTCGCCAAACCCGCCATCGCGAAGCGGCTGTCTTTCACGATGACCTGCGGGAGGTCAACCTCCAGCTTGCGTTCAACGACCAGCGCCGCGGCACCTTTGTCGGCGGCCTGGGCTGCAAACTCGTGTCCATCCACCGTATGACCCGGCAGGCAAATGAACAAATCCCCCGGTTTTACTTGTCTGGAGTCTGTTTCTATCCCCGTAATTTCAACATCTCCGGATCCCTCGATAACAGCAGCGGCCAATACGGATGATAATTGCTTCAAGTTCATTGTTATCCCTCTCTCTATATATCTGCATCATCCGCCCTTCGCTTGCCGACCGGATGATGCCTTAGTGTTCGTGCTTGGATTCCCCCGGGTCTTCGCCCATGTAAATCCGAATGGTGGACCCTCGCTCCACCCGGCTTCCCGGCTTCGGCGCCTGGGAAATTACCGTATTGCCGGTTCCGGACTTGGCCAGCATGAAGTTCATATTCAAGTCTTCATACAGATCCTGAACGGTTGCACCGACCAGGTTCGGTACGGTCACGGTCGGCGTCTCGCCGTACTTGTATTCGCGGGCAAGCTGATCTTTGCGCGGCGGGACGTTCATATAGTGCAGCGCATCCTCCAGGATATTCTGCACGATCGGGGCTGCCACGACGCCGCCGAACTGTATGCCTTTCGGGTTATCCACCGCCGTGTACACCACGATTTCCGGGTCATCGGCCGGCGCGAATCCGATGAAGGAGACGATATGCTCGGTTGACGAGTAACGGCCGTTAATCACCTTCTGGGCGGTACCGGTCTTCCCTCCCACACGATAACCGTCAATGAAGGCCGGACGTCCGGTTCCTTTGGCAACGACGCTTTCGAGTGCCTCGCGCACTTGCTTGGAGGTTTCCTCCGAGATTACTTGTCTGACGAGCTCCGGTTTGATTTCCTCCACCGTCTCGCCCGTCTCCGGATTGACCCAAGCCTTGGCGACGTGCGGCTTGAACAGCTTACCGCCGTTAATGGCGGCGGACACGGCCGCAACCTGCTGGATCGGCGTAACCGATACGCCTTGGCCAAACGCCGTTGTGGCCAGCTCGACAGGGCCAACTTTATCGAGTTTGAACAGAATGCCGTTCTCTTCCCCGTTCAAATCGATGCCCGTCTTCGCACCAAAGCCGAAATCCCGGATATACTGGAACAGGCTTTCCTTGCCCAGCTTCTGGCCCAATGCCACAAAGCCCGGGTTGCAGGAGTTCTGCACAACCTCCATGAAGGTTTGACTGCCATGGCCGCCTTTCTTCCAGCAGCGCAGCCTGGCTCCGCCGACCTCTACCGCCCCGCTGTCGAAGAAATGGTCGTTCTTCAGATCGACCTTGTCCTCTTCGAGGGCAGCGGCAAGCGTAATAATCTTGAACGTCGAGCCCGGCTCATAGGTCATCCAGATCGGCAGGTTGCGATTGTATGTCTCCGCTGAAAATTCCTGATAGTTGGCAGGGGAGTACCCCGGCCTGCTGGCCATCGCCAAAATCTCGCCCGTCTTCGGATTCATGGCAATCGACCATGCTCCATTCGCCTGGTACTTCACCATGGCCTGGTCAAGCTCCCGCTCCATGATGGACTGGATCGATTTATCGATCGTCAGCTCCAGATTCAGACCGTCGCGGGGCTCTACGTATTTCTCCGAGGAGCCCGGCATGATTCTTCCGCCCGCATCGGACAAATAGGATATTCCGCCTTCGAAGCCCTTCAGCTTGTCGTCATGCATGGCTTCCAGGCCGGTGAGTCCCTGGCTGTAGGCTCCCGTAAACCCCAAAATATGGGCCGCGAGATCGCCGTAGGGATAATACCGTTTGTTGTCCTCAGCAACAACGATACCCGGCAGCTTCAAATCACGAATTTCCTGAGCCAGCTCCATCGTAATTTTTCGTCCACCGGGATTTATCCGTTCCAACCTGGAACGTTTCGTAATGATCTTCTTGATATCGTCCTTGTCCATGCTGATCAGCCCGGCCAACGTCTCGGCTGTATGGTCCGGATCTTTGATTTGTACAGGAATCGCCCAAATGGTCGGTGTCGTTATATTCGTAACCAATGCGGTTCCGTTACGGTCCAGAATTTCACCCCGCTGTGCCGCGAACGGAATGTCGCGGCGCCAGAGATCCTCCGCTTTCGCCGACAACTCCGCGCCTTTCCCGATCTGCACATAGGCCAGTCTAATGATCAGCGCAGAGAACAGCAGGAGCAGCAGCAGCAGGCTCCAGAGCAGCCTTCTCCGCTGCGATACCTTGGATACTTTCACCTAAGCTTCCCTCCCTGTTTGAACCCGAAAGCTCATGATATGCGTTCTTCACATGAGTATTCGGGACAAACCCGGGTTAGAACAAGCTATTCCCCTTCGGTATCGCCTTGCCCTTGGTCGGTTGCTTCGGCTTCGTTATCGGCGGTTCCTTCCGTCTCTTTGTCGCCGGTTTCTTCCCCGTTCGCATTTGCGCTGCCAGCGGAGGAGGTTTCATCGGAACCGCTGCTGCCCGTTATCAGCTCTTGAGCCGATTTCAGCGTTAATTGCACGATCCGCTGGCCATTCTCCTTGGCTTCCAATTGCGATGCAACGAAACCCTCGCCTTGAACATTCACCTTGACTTTCATCAAGGTAAGCACCTCCATGGCATCCCTAAGCGATTCTCCCTCTAAATTAGGAATTTTCATCGATGGGCTGTCCTCTGTAAGAAGATAAATGCGCTGTCCAACGTTAATGATCGAATTTGCGGGCGGATACTGCTCCTTCACGGTGCTTCCATTGCCCAATGTCTCAAACGCAACCCCGTCCTTCAACAGCTTGGCCTTTACTTCGCTGAGCTTCATTCCCGTAAAGTCCGGTGCTTTAAGGGCATCCTTCGGCGCCGTTCCCGGATTCGATTTTTCTTTATCCTGAGTTTCAGTCGTTTTGGGAACGCCCCAATAATTCAATGTCTTGGAGACGATTTCCTTGAATATCGGTGCCGCCAGCGCGCCGCCGCCCTTCTCCACGTTCGGCTCGTCGATAATGACCAGCACGGCGATCTTCGGGTTCTCGACGGGAGCGTACCCGATGAACGAAACCACCTGTTTCGAACGGTCTTTATATCCGCCGCCGGATTTAATGGCGGTACCGGTTTTACCCGCAACGCGGTAGCCGTCGATATACGCAAGCTTCCCTGTGCCGTTTACTTGGTCAGCTACGACTTGCTCAAGGTAAGTCCCTGTTTCTCTTGCGGCTTCGGGAGATATGACCTGACGCACGACTTTCGGCTCGATTTTCTGAACCTCGCCCGTATTGGGGTCCTCGATCTCCTTCACCATATGCGGCTCCATGAGCTTGCCGCCGTTGGCAACGGCGGAAATGGCCGCAATCTGTTGTATAGGCGTAACCGATACGGCGTAACCATAGGTCATGGTTGAAATATCGGAATCATAGGTCATGTTCAGGGTGCCGAGAATTTCCCCGGGCAGGTCAATATTCGTTTTCTCGGTAAAACCGAATTCCCGAATATAATTGGTAAACCGCTCTTTGCCGAGCATCTCGTATCCCAATTTTACGAATGCCACGTTACTGGACTTTTTCACGCCTTCCAGGTAAGTAATCGGCCCCCACCCTACGCTGTTAATATCCCGGTGGGTTCTCCCCCCTGCTCTGATGGATCCGGATTGATAAATATCACCCGGGTTAAACAGCTTTTCCTGCACTGCGCTGGCCAGGGTTACAATTTTGAAGGTCGATCCCGGCTCATAGATGGACCGCACGGCATGGTTGATAAAATTCTTTTGATTCCACTTCGAATATGTATTGGGATCAAAAGTCGGCATGTTGGCCATCCCCAGTATTTCCATCGTGTTCGGATCCGCTGCGATCACCGTCATGCTGATTGGTTTATATTGGTTATACGTGTCGCGCATCGCTTCCTCGATATAATACTGGATTGTATCGTCGGTCGTCAGTACTAAATTTTTCCCATTTATTGCAGGCTGATATAAATCATCCTCACTGGGCAGCTTGACTCCCTTCTTGTCGCTCTTGTAAGAAGCGAATCCGTCGGTCCCCTTCAGCATCTCGTCATAAAACTGCTCAATGCCTCCGATCCCCTGTCCTTGACGATCGGTATAACCCAGCATATGTGCAGCCAATGTCTCTTTGGGATAGAAGCGTTTCTGCTCGCGTTGAAAGCCGATGCCCGAATCGGGAACTTTGCCTGCGGCCTTCAATTTATCATTCAAGCTTTGGCTGAACTCTTTAACCTCTTCCATCTTCTCCTGGCTGATCTTCCATCCTTCGTTGCGGACTTCCACGCCCTTCAGGTATTCCCCATCCTTGCCCTTGGCTTGAACCATTTCACGAAGCTTATCCTCATCCTTGCCGAGAGTTTCGTGCAGCCCTTTAACGACCTCATTCTCCAAGCCGTTAGCCTGGATGACCGCAGGGTTTACTATGACCGTGAAAGCCGGGGCGTCCATGGCCAGGATGTCGCCGTCCCGGTCCATGATCGTACCGCGGGATGCCGGCAAGTCCTGGGTTCTGGACCATTTCGCTAAGGCTTGTTCCTTCCAGAAGTCGTTATCGATCACCTGCAGCCAAAATACCCGACCAATCAATAAAGCAAAAAAGAGGGTTATACATCCCCCTATTAGCACGGTACGCAGTTTGATTTTTTTAATCATCGGTCAAAACCTCACACTTCAATCATTTTGTCCCGAGTCTGAATCCTGTGTCCCGGTTGCTCCCGAGACAGGTGATAGATGGATCATGTTATCGTCCTCAATCGGCACATAACCGAGCTCTTTCGCCTTGTCCAATACCTGCATCTCCAGCGTTTGCTTTTCTACCTGAAGTTGATTGATATTCCGCTTCGCATCCAATATCTTGTTCTCCGTCGCCTGGATCTGCCGGTTCAGGTCATAGGAATGAACATGACTCATGCCGATGACGCCCATGACGGCAACCACGAACACCACGGACAACAAATACAGCAGCTTTTCTTTTTGCGGAAGCTGGGAACGACGTTTAACGACTTTGGTCTTCTCGAGATAAGCGGACTGCTGCGTTTCCTTCTGTCTCTCCTGTACGGCTAAATTGCCGCGCGTGTAAGCCATGGCTGATTCTCCTTCTTCAGGGATTTGATGTTTCTACAGTTTCTCCGCAATCCGCAGCTTCGCCGAACGCGCCCTTGGATTACTCTCAATTTCTTCCGCCGACGGGATAAGCGGTTTACGGTTTACCAGCTTCAGATCGCCTTGGCCGCCTCCGCATACGCACATCGGAAAGTCTGGAGGGCACGTGCACTTGGGAATGTAACTGTTAAAAATCTGCTTGCATATCCGGTCTTCGAGCGAGTGGAAGGTAATCACCGAGACCCTTCCTCCCGGCGCAAGACATCTTACGGCTTGATGAAGCGCATCCTCGAAAGCGCCCAGCTCATCGTTTACCGCGATGCGAAATGCTTGAAAGCTTCGCTTCGCCGGGTGGCCGCCCGTTCTTCGAGCCGCGGCCGGTATCCCTTCCTTAATCATTTCGACAAGCTCTCCGGTTGTCTGAATAGGACTCTGTGCCCTTCTTTCAACGATGACCTTGGCAATCCGCCTTGAGAACTTCTCTTCGCCGTATTGGTACAATATCCGCGCGATTTCCTGTTCCGGCCATTCGTTTACAATCTTGGCTGCTGTAAGCTCGGCGGATTGATCCATCCGCATATCCAGCGGGGCATCATGATTGTAGCTAAACCCTCTCTCCCCTTCATCAAATTGCGGAGAAGATACGCCCAAATCGAACAGTATACCGTCAACTTGCGGCTGCCCGTTCTCGCCAGCCCCCACTTCGCTTCGGAGCACCTCCTCCAAATCGCGAAAATTGGTCTTAACGAGGGTGATCCGGTCCGCATAAGGCTTCATGGCCTCCCGAGCGTTATTCAATGCCCAGTCGTCCTGATCCAAAGCGATCAACCGGCCTTCCGAACTTAGTTGGGAAGCAATGAGCGAGCTGTGCCCCGCCCCCCCGAGCGTACAGTCAACATATATACCGTCTGGTTTGATGCGCAGCCCTTCTGTCGCTTCTTGCTTAAGCACTGTGATGTGATGGAACAAAGCTGCAGCCCTCCATTGTGTCTCTTACATGATTTTTAGTGTAACTTGTCCATTTCGATTACGGGATTTTCCTAGCTGGTCATAAGTCAAAATCAAAGTCTACCAGCTTCTCAGCAATGTCGTTGAACGCTTCCTCCGACTGCTGATAGTAATTCTGCCATTGCTCCTTGCTCCAGATCTCCACGCGGCTCGATACGCCGATGACGACGCATTCCTTCTCGAGCTTGGCGAACTCGCGCAAATTGCCCGGCAAATTTACCCTTCCCTGTTTATCCCATTCACATTCCGTCGCCCCGGAGAAAAAAAACCGGGTGAATGCGCGTGCATCCGACTTCATGAGCGGTAGGGATTTGAGCTTCTGCTCCATGATGGCCCATTCATCTTTGGGGTATACAAAGAGGCAATTGTCCAATCCGCGGGTTACGATAAACGAGGTGCCCAGGAGGTCGCGAAATTTAGCGGGGATGATGATTCTCCCCTTATCGTCGATGCTATGCTGAAACTCCCCCATAAACATCAGGCATTCCACTCCTTAACCCCGATTCCCCACTTTGCACCACTTTCCACCACTTTAGGATAATAGATTCGGCGTCAAGAATCAAATCCCTTCTGACCTGCATTTGTTTTTTTGGAACTTTCTCTCAGAACAACCGCGCAAAAAACCTCCTTTCATCCCGCCGGGGGATGGAAAGGAGGTTTGCAAATGATCTGAAGCTGCTGCGGTTTAATGCTGGGCCCAGCTGTCCAAGTAGGATTTCTGCTCAGCGCTCAGGCTGTCGATATGGATACCTAGACTTTCCAGTTTATATAAAGCAACCTGTTGATCCAGCTCGTACGGAACATTCACGACGCGGTTGCCGATGCCCTGGTACTGATCATTCACGTGTTTGAGCGACAAGGCCTGAAGGGCAAACGTCATATCCATGATTTCTGCCGGATGTCCGTCCCCTGCCGCCAGATTCACCAAACGGCCTTCTGCAAGCAAATAGATCTTACGGCCGTCCTTCAAATGGTATTCTTCGATATTGCGACGAACCGTCCGAACCGACTGGGATCGCTCCGACAGATCCGGTTTGTTGACTTCCACATCGAAGTGCCCGGCATTGGACAAAATGGCGCCATCCTTCATGACATCAAAGTCTTCTCCGCTAATGACGTCGCGGTTGCCCGTGACGGTTACGAAAAAGTCCCCCTGTTTAGCCGCTTCGCGCATCGGCATAACGTGGAAGCCGTCCATGTAAGCCTCAACCGCCTTGATCGGATCAATCTCGGTCACGATGACGTTGGCGCCGAGACCCTTGGCGCGCATCGCCACGCCTTTGCCGCACCAGCCATAGCCGACGACAACGACCGTTTTGCCTGCAACCACCAGGTTGGTCGTTCGGTTAATTCCGTCCCAGACCGATTGCCCCGTACCGTAACGGTTATCGAATAAGTATTTGCAGTAAGCGTCATTCACGGCAACCATCGGGAATTTCAGAGCGCCTTCTTTCTCCAGCGATTTCAGGCGCAGAATGCCCGTCGTTGTCTCTTCGGCGCCGCCCCGCACCCCCTCAAGCAGATCCGTGCGCTCGGAGTGAAGGATCGTTACCAGATCCCCGCCATCGTCGATGATCAGATCCGGTCTCGTTTCCAGCGTTGAGATGAGGTGCTGCTTGTATTCCTCCGGATCCGGGTTGTACTTGGCAAACACCGTGATTCCGTCTTCCACCAACGCCGCGCATACATCATCCTGCGTAGACAGCGGATTGCTGCCGGTAATCGTCACTTCGGCTCCGCCGGCTTGGATGACCTTCGCCAGATACGCGGTCTTCGCTTCCAGATGCAGCGAGATGGCCACTTTCAAGCCTTTGAACGGTTGTTCTTTCTCGAATTGTTCGCGTACCCGGTTCAATACCGGCATGTGCGCCTGCACCCAATCAATTTTGAGATGACCTTCCGGCGCCAGTTTCAGGTCGGCAATATTGCTGGTTTGTATTGATGATGAGCTCATTTAACAGCCTCCTAGGATCTGATGTTTGAATTCCTGATCATTATACGTAAACGACGCGGTGCATGCCCGAAGCATCGTATGGGATTTCCATCAGGCGATCCACCAGATTCAATCCGTAACGATTCATGTATTCCAGTATGTTGTATACCCGCTCCTGAGGCTTCCCTTCCGGGAGCAGCGTCTGTTTGATGCGCTTCCACTGCGCCAAGGCGGCCTCATGCTGCTGTTCCAGGGCATTCCGGGATTTACTTAACAGGTAATCCATCTGCTCCAATATTTTATCCTTATTGGTTAGACCTAATTTTAACAGTCCGCTCTGCATTTTGCCAAGATCTTCTATTAAAGGTTGATATAATGCTTCGAATTGTTTCCGGGTTTCGCTGAAGCGTTCCTCCAGATTCAATTCGTCCTTGCTTGCCAGCCAAGCCTCGCGCTTCTCGGACAAGCGAAGCTGAACATCCTCGAAGGACAATCCGTATTTCTCCATCAGCTTGTGGACGGTGCCGTCCACCATGGAGAAAGACATTCTCGGGATGATTAGCGGCATCTGTAAGCCCATATCGGCAAATGCATAGCGCGTAATCGCCCAGTAAGAGATTTCGCCAGGACCGAGTATCGTCCCCAGCACGGGGAGCAGCGAGTCCTGCATGATCGGGCGGGTCAGCACGTTATTGCTGAAGCGCTCAGGAAACTGATGCAAATCCCGAAGCAATTCTTCCTCCGTGAGAGAAACGATGCCCTTGCGGTCGGAGAACACGCCTCCTTCCCGGTACAGCAGCAGGCGTCTGCCTTCATGCAAGTAGAACAGATTGGCCCCGTTCTCGGATACGTCGGCCTGGACCTCGTAGCCCAGTCCGGCGATATCCCTTGCAGCCTGCTGGTACGAAAGTCCCAGTGTCTCGTTGCGGGTAATCAGCGATTCGAATATGGGCACTTCCAGCGCCCGAAGTCCCGGGTCTGCGGAATCCAGGAGGATCAGTCCATATTTGCCGAACATGCAGCCGATGAGTTTAGCGAATGCCTCGCTTAATCCGGCCGATCCGTCAAACGATTGAGACGCAAGCTTCAGCAGGTCTGCCTTGTATTCGCTGTCCGCCAGCTGCGTCTGAAGCTCTGCCAGCATCATCGACCAGTCCTCTTCAGGAACATCGGTATAACTCACCGATGTCCTGAGCCCGTCCTTGGCATCCAGCTTGATTTTGGACAGCTGCTGATCCGGAGTCAGGAAATACGTGTGATTGACTTCATCCCAGTCATGGTCCTCTCCAGCGATCCAAAATACAGGCACAACGGGACGATTCAAGCGTTCCTCCGCTTCGCGGGCAGCCTGAATCACGGTGATGGCTTTATATATGACAAGCAGGGGGCCGGTAAACAAACCGCTTTGCTGTCCACCAACCATGGTAACAGTTCCGGGCTGCTCCAGCTGTTGAAGTGATTTATGTACGGCAGGATGATCATTGTGTTTCTGGTTATACATCCGAAGACATGCTGCCAGCGACTTGCGCTGAATTCGTTTGTCTTCCGAAAGATCCAGCCATTGTACCCGCTCGGCATAGCCGTGCTCGCCGCGATGATCTTCACCGTAGAACCCGCTTACCCGGTCGAAATGGTGAATATAATCATGGGCGAGACGCGAAGCGAGGGATAATGGTTCCGGAACGATATTCATGAGGTATGCCTCCTATTCTACGTCGCAACCAAATCTAGATTGTGCATGCAGGTAAATTTGTTTCTTTATTTTTTGCCTTTCTTGATTGTACCGAATGTTGGCATTGTGCGTCAAAGGAAAAGAATAGCCGCCGGCACGATGCCAGCGGCTATTCTTGAAGCAGCTTCCTATTAACAGGTATCGATGACTTAAGCGTAGGCTTTGGCAACCCAGTGTCCTTTGGACACTTCGACCAGCTCCGAATCCTTCACGTCCAGCTGAACCGTTCCGTCTTCGCCTTTGGCTGCCGAAATCGGCCCCTGCGAATCGTCTTCCAGCTTGAGGCGCTTTTTGTTAGCCTCAATTTCAGGATCCGGAATCGGAATCGCGGACAGCAGGGTTTTCGTGTACGGATGGATCGGGTTCGCATACAGTTCCTCACTGTCTGCCAGCTCCACCATTTTGCCCAAATACATCACCGCTACCCGGTCGCTGATATGCTTAACCATGGACAGGTCATGCGCAATGAAGAGATAAGTTAAACCAAGCCGATCCTGCAGATCTTTCAACAAATTGACAACCTGCGCCTGAATCGAAACGTCAAGCGCCGAGATCGGCTCGTCACAAATGATGAATTTAGGGTTTACCGCAAGGGCGCGGGCAATCCCGATCCGTTGACGCTGACCACCCGAGAATTCGTGAGGGTAACGCGTCGCGTGGTCGCTGTTCAAGCCGACCATATCCAGCAGCTCCTCAATCCGCTTCTTGCGTTCGGCACGGCTGCCTGCCATTCCATGAATATCCAAGGCTTCGCCGATAATGTCCGACACCGTGAATCTTGGATTCAGCGAGGCATACGGATCCTGGAAAATCATCTGCATATCGCGGCGCATCGCCTTCATCTTGCCAGGGGACAGCTTGTAAATGTCCGTTCCGTTAAAATTAACGCTTCCGGCCGTAGGTTCATAGAGGCGAAGAATCGTCCGTCCTGCGGTTGACTTGCCGCAGCCGGACTCACCCACCATACCAAGCGTTTCGCCTTCGCGAATGAAGAAATTCAGGTCGTCAACCGCCTTAAGCACTTGACCTTTGCCAACGTTGAAATACTTCTTCAGGCCTTTTACCTCAATTAAATGGTTATCCTTCATGAGCCCTGCGCCTCCTTCGCCATCGGGTGCAGATTCCAGCAGCGCGCGATGTGCGTGTCGCTGAATTCCGTTGCGCCCGGGTCGACCCGTTCGCAAATTCGCATAGCCTCATCACAGCGAGCAGCAAACGGGCAGCCCACCGGCGGCTTAATGAGATCGGGAGGCGTACCGATGATCGGAATCAGCGGCTCGTCCTTCTTCTGATCCAGGCGCGGCATGGAACGAAGCAAGCCTTTGGTATAAGGATGCTGCGGATTTTTGAAAATCTCCCATTTCGTTCCCGTTTCCACCACTTCGCCCGCATACATGACGATCACGCGGTCGCACATACCGGCAACAACGCCGAGATCATGCGTAATCAGAATGATGGATGTGCCCAAACGCTCCTGCATTTCCTTCATCACGTCCATAATCTGCGCCTGAATGGTAACGTCAAGGGCAGTCGTCGGTTCATCCGCAATCAGCAGGGTCGGCTTACATGCAAGGGCGATCGCGATCATCGCGCGCTGGCGCATACCGCCGGAGAATTCATGCGGATACTGGTTGAAGCGCTCTTCCGCGTTTTTGATGCCCACCAGCTTCAGCATTTCAATGGCATGTTTCTTGGCTTCCGAGAATGACATCCCTTGGTGCTTGACCAGCACTTCCGTGATTTGTTTTCCTATTTTAATGGTTGGATTGAGCGAGGTCATCGGATCCTGGAAGATCATCCCGATATCCTTGCCGCGAATCGCTTCCATCTGTTTGTTCGTTTTTTTGAGAAGGTCTTGTCCTTGGAAAATGACCTCTCCTTTTTTAATTTCCGAGGGCGGGGACGGAATCAATCGCATAATGGTCTGGGCGGTAACACTTTTACCGCTTCCGGACTCACCGACGATGGCAACCGTCTCCCCCTTGCCGACTTCAAAATTCATGCCGCGGACTGCCTTTACTTCACCGCCGCGAACACGAAACGATACGTTGAGGTCCTTCACCTGCAAGATCGGTTCCATACCTTCCCACCTCCTATTTTTTCAATTTCGGATCCAGCGCGTCACGCAATCCATCACCGAAAATGTTAAATGCCAACATCGTCAAGCTGATAAATAGAGCAGGGAACAACATCCGCCATGGATAATACATCCATCCGGACAAGGCATCATTAATCATGGAGCCCCATGATGCAACCGGTGCTTGAACGCCAAGACCAAGGAAACTCAGGAAAGCCTCGGCAAAGATTGCGCTTGGAACCGACAAGGTCAAGGTAACGATAATCGGCCCCATCGCATTCGGAATCAAATGCCGGAACAGCAGGCGCGCAGTTCCCGCACCCATCGAGCGTGAAGCGAGCACATACTCTCTGCTCTTCAGCTGCATGATCTCGCCCCGCACGATCCAGGACATGTTAATCCACCCCGTGATGGTTAAGGCGAGTATGATCGTGCCTAAACTTGGCTCGAATACAACCAATAGCAAGATCGTAACGAGCAGGTACGGAATGGAATACAAAATTTCCGCAAACTTATTCATGAACTCATCGACGCGGCCACCGAAATAACCCATGATGCCGCCATATATTACGCCAATCATCAAGTCAATCGCAGCTGCTGCAAGACCAACGGTCAAGGATATCCGAGCTCCCATCCAGGTACGAACAAAAACGTCGCGGCCCAGATCGTCGGTTCCAAACCAATGTTCTGATGAAGGCGGCATATTCGTATTCATCAAATCATTCGTTTCATAATCATATTTAGAGATCATCGGGCCGATGATGGCCATGATGACAATCAGGATCATAATAATCAAGCCTGTCATTGCCAGCTTGTTCTTGCGCAGTCTCTCCCAGGAATCTCTCCAGGAAGACAAGCTTTCACGCTGTATTACCTCGGATTGCTTCTCATCAGGACCAATCTTCTGAAAATCTTCAGGCTTCAAGTTTAGTGCCGCAGGATGAGGCATACGCTGTTCTTTCTCCATGTCTACCTCTCCTTCCCGCCGGTCAATTTAATGCGTGGATCCACAAATACGTACACGATGTCCGTGACAAAACGAGCCAGCATCAGCAGGATGCCGTAGAAAATCGTAATTCCCATGATGACGGTATAATCACGGTTCGTGATACTTTCAACAAACTGCTTGCCTATGCCGCCGATACCGAAAATCTGTTCAATGACGACCGATCCCGTGATAATGTTCGCTGTCATCGGACCGACATAAGTCACGACCGGCAAAATACCGTTACGGATCACATGACGGAACATAATCGCAAACCAGTTAAGGCCCTTGGCCTTCGCCGTCTTGATATAATCCGAATGCAAAACTTCCAGCATGCTGGACCTTGTCAAGCGAGCGATAAATGCAATCGGTTGTGCAGACAGCGCCATGACCGGAAGCACGTAGTCCAGCGGTCCCTCAAAGCCCATGACATTGAATATGCCTGCTTTCTCCGCGAGAACGAATTGCAACAAGGACGCGAGTACAAAACTCGGTACCGCGATGCCCAGAACCGAGATAATCATGGCGATGTTGTCAATCAGCTTGCGGTGATACAAGGCTGCAAGCATCCCCAACAGGACACCGACGATGACGGATACCACAATCGCGATAAGACCCAAACGTAGTGACGGGCCGAACGTGTCTACAATAATATCTGTTACGGATTGTCCCTGTTTCTTCATGGACAAGCCAAAGTCACCCTGGATGATATTGCCCAAGTATTTCGTATACTGCTGAAATACCGGTTTATCCAAATCATACTGCTCCATCAGCCTCGCCAGAATTTCAGGCGATGGCTTTTTCTCTCCCATAAACGGATCGCCCGGTATGGCTTTCATAAGAAAAAAAGTGGCTGAGATCAGTATGAACAACGATACAAGCATATAAAAAAACTTACTCGCCACATACCTCAGCATTTCGCTAGCCTCCTGATCAGTTGTTCTAAACCAAGCCGTCCCTATAATTGTATAATTCCAGGACGGATTGAGCATCCCTTAACTTTCACCAACGGACACAAGATTTGGAAACCTTGCGCTCATACAAAAAAATCGGGATATATATGGGTTTAAAAATGCCCCACATATATATCCCGAAACGTAACCTTTTATAAATACTTACAAAAGACTACTCGATATATGCACGTGTGAAATCGATATCACCTTTATAATCCAGATGAAGGTTCTTCACCCATGGTTTAACCAGGGACACACTGGAATAGTAGTAGATCGGCATAACAACTTGATTGTCCTGAACGAGAATTTTCTCCGCTTGGGACATCAGCTCCATGCGCTTGGCGTTATCGCTAGTCGCATAGGCATCCTTCACAAGTTTGTCATATTCTTCGCTCTTGAATCCAGTGTCGTTGTTTCCGCCATTGGATGTCCACATGTCGATATAAGTCATCGGGTCGTTATAGTCTGCTCCCCAGCCGGAACGTGCAACTTGATAGTTGAGATCCGTACGATTCTTCAGGAATACGCCCCACTCTTGGTTTTGAACCTTAACAGTAACGCCGAGATTGTTCTTCCACATATCCGCGATGGCAAGCGCAATTTTCTTGTGGTTGTCATCGGAGTTATGGATCAGAGTAACTTCAGGCAACGTGGTATAGCCTTTTTCCTTCATACCTTGCTCGAGCAGTTTCTTAGCTTCTTCAAGATTTTCTTCGAAGTAAGTATCCGGCACCTCTTTACGGTACTCATCGGACTCACCCTTGATGCCCGGAGGAACAAAACCGAATGCAGGAAGTTGTCCGCCCTGCGTAATTTTCTCTACGATAGCCTTACGGTCAATCGCCATCGAGAAGGCTTTACGGATGTTCACATTGTCAAATGGCTCTTGAGTTGTGTTAAAGATATAGAAATAGGTCGACGAAATGCCTTTGATCATCAATTCATCGCCCAGTTCCTTTTTGATCGCCGTAAGTTGATCCGTCGGAATATTGCCTGTTGGATGTCCTGCATAATCCAGTTCGTCATTGCGATAGCTTGAAAGTTCTGTAGCAGAGCTGTTCACGATGCTCATTTGAACTTTCTCAAGTTTGATGGAGTCCTTATCCCAATATTGGTCGTTTTTCACAAGCTCGATTTTTTGACCCTTCGTCATTTGTGAAACTTTGAACGGACCATTGCCAATCAAGGTATCCGGTTTCGTTGCCCAAGAAGCATTACCTTCAACGGAGCTGTGAACCGGGAAGTAGGTTTGGAAAGACATCAAGCTTAGGAAGTATGGCGTCGGGTTTTCCAGCGTTACTTCCAGCGTGTAATCATCGGTTGCTTTTACGCCAACTTCATTAGCGTCTTTAATTTCGCCGAGGTTGTACGCTTCAGCGTTTTTCACGTAATACAGCTGATATGCATAAGGCGATGCTGGCGTAAAGTTCGGATCAAGTACGCGTTTCCATGCATACTCGAAATCTTTAGCCGTTACAGAATCGCCGTTGCTCCATTTGGCATCCTCGCGAAGCGTGAAGACATATTTGAGGCCATCTTCAGAAATTTTCCATTCTTTGGCTACGCCCGGCTCTTCGGAACCATCTGCACCTTTACGAACCAGACCTTCAAACACAGCATTGATTACCGTATTCGACGTATTGTCCTGAGACAATCCCGGATCCAATGTTGGAGGGTCGGAAGCAAGGTTCATGCGGAAGACTTGCTCTTTAGGCTTGTCCGCTGTTCCGCCGTTTGCACCTTCATTCTTATCAGCTCCACACGCTGCCAAAACCGAGCTGAAAGCAAGAATTAGCGTCATGAGAAGCAGTAGTTTCTTTTGTTTCTTCATCTTGCGGTATCCCCCTCATAGATTTTAGGTATATGCTTATCGATTATACAACCAGTGGTCAAAAAAATCCAGAAATCAATAAATTGAAAAATCTGCCTGACCCAATGATCAAACAGATTTCTCATATAATACTAGTTATTAGATTGTGCTTACATCATCTTAATTATGTAGGAGAGTAGACCAAAAAATGTAAAAACTATGTAACCAAAACTCATTGTCACAAAGCCGAGCCTCCACACGGCCCGCAGCAGCCTTTTTCCGTTTACCTTGCCTTTCCAGCGGTTTTGCGCGCTCCCGATCAGCCCCGCCGCGATAAGCAGCATCAGGAGTATCAGATAAAATCCGAATTTGGTCTGGAACGTAGTATTAAACAAGGCGGAAACCGAGAACAGCATAAAAAAGGTGGTGATATCCATGGCCAGCTCCAGCGCTTGTTTTCGATTCTTATTTCTTTGGAGCACTATGATATACACCATCAGAAACGGAATGAACGGAAAAAGACTCAATGTGTTAAACAGCCCCTGTAAAAACCCCATACTAAGACCCCCTATAGATTCATCCCCTCGATGAGCTGCGTGATCAGCTCGTGTTTTGGCACTGAAACGCCATATTTGTGTCCAAGCTGGACAATGCTTCCGTTAATCCAGGCAACTTCCGTCGTTCGGCCGTCCATCACGTCCTTTAGCATGGAGGACGTGTTACCTGAAGTGGATTGGCAGACGCTTACAATCCATTCCCACAGCTTGTTTCCATACGGAATTCCGGCAGCTTCATATACAAGGATTCCTTCATGATACAGCTGCTTCATAAGCCCGGCCCGTTCAGGGGAGGATAACAGCGCTCCGTTAGGAATCCGCCACAATGCAGTCAAAGGGTTAATGACCGCATTCATCAGCAGTTTACGATAGATCATCTCATCCATCTCATTCGACAATAAAGCTTCAAATCCTGCTCTATTCAGCTCTTTAACCAGCTCAATATCATGATCTTCATGGGATGTAGCCCCTATAAAGCTCGCAGCAGGCATCATTTTGCCGATTGTCGTCGTTCCATGGCCGGCGTGCAGAACCGAGGAACTGCTTGTACGCTTGGCCCTTCCGTGGTAATCGCTGCATAGAGCTTCCACATGGGCAGCAGCTCCCGAAGCCGTTCCAAATGGCCTGTACCGTTCTGAAAGCATATGAGATTGCGGCGATGGTGTCCGAATGGTGCCAGCACCTCCCTGGCCATCTCTTCGATCCCTTGCTGCTTCAACATGAGAAAAAGATAATCCGCATCCGCTGCCGCTCCCGACTCGGCAAAGGCATCCCATGCACGGACCGAAAAAGCATTGGGGGCAACGGTCTGAGGCTTCCCCTCCGTCTTCTCGATCGTGATGCCGGTAGTCCGGAGCTTGCTCGCCTGCTCCTCGCTGCGGCACCATACCGTGACTCTGCAGCCTGAGCCCGCAAGTTTGCCGGCATATAACAGGCCCAAAGATCCGGCCCCGATGATATGTATATTCATGATCATCCCCCATTACTGTCATTAAACATGATGTGCTAGTCTTAGTATATATCAGAATAATCTTCAATACGCACAAATAACCCGCCAAAGCGCATGAAATGCACTAGTGCGGGTTACGGCGGATCAGGATAACCTTTACCTATTCGATTCGTTCCAGATTACCGTTGGCATCCATTTTGAAGCGGGTCTTCAGTTCCTCGTCCTCTTCATTCAAAAAAGCCAGTCTCCGTGCCCGATCCATAATCTGAATCAGTGCCTTATAATCGTCATTGACCACATGGTAGTCGGTTTTCACTTCGCTTACTTCCTTCAACAACCGTTGATTCTCGCTGCGGAGCCTTGCAAGCTCATCCTCTTTTTCACGCAAATTCTTCTCAAGCAGTTTATACTGGCGTGAACTTTCCTGCAGCCCGCCCTTCCACTGGCGAAGGAAACGGATAACCGCATCGATGGACAACGTCTCTTCGCTTGCGCCATCATGTTTATAAACATCGTGCTCCATTTCCGGAGCTGCCAATCCTGCAACTTGTGGTCCGCTGGCGGAAGGCTGTTTTTTATAATAACTTCTCTTTTGACGCTGAGATTTCGCCAAGCTGATAGCATCCTCATATTTCTTGCGAACACAGCTGTTCCAACGAAATCCGCAAGCCGCCGATGTCCGGCCTATTCTTTCTCCGACTTCCTCAAAGGCAGCCAATTGGGTGCTGCCCTCACGAATATGACGCAGGGTCACCTCCGCCAGTATTAGGTCGTCCTCTGCGCTCCATGCATCCTGTCTCACTGCTGACATACCATAAAACCCTCCTAACGACATCCTAAAATAACCGTCTTCAATACCGTAAATCGGCTGCTGAATAGGGTATAAAAACTGCTTAGTTCATTTCTATGCCTCTCATAGAGTTCATAGAATCTATTTGATACTAAAATGTATTTCCATTTTGATTACAGATCATACTCTTACGGAGGGAAAAGGGGCGTTTCACCCAAATTGTTCCCGAATTCAATGTCCTGCTTCTGGTTAATAATAAAAAATAAAGGGTTTTCTTGAGTTAGGCGTTTACACGTTTTTCCCATAACGCTATAATGTTCATAGCAGCATTATGTGCGTACATACGAGAGGAGGATATAATCGTGGCACGGATGTTTCGAGTCCTTGGCTTTTTCACCCTGACCATCGGGTTGATGGCCTTTGCCGGAGATCATATTGAAATGGCACTGCTTTTCTTCCTGCAGACCGCATTTTTCGTGATCCTGGGATATTTGAAATTCACGGAGAGAACCTATATTCTTCTCTTCTGGGCTTATATGATCGTGACCTTCACAGGCTTTAGCTACTGGACGGTCTTCATTATGGGCAAACCACTCTAATATGTAAACCATGCAAGCGATAAACGAGATCCGCCGGCGGTCAACCTGGACAACCTGAGGCTGCGCTGGTGGATTTTCCTTGCGATTAGAGAACAAGTACTTAAAAGAGCGATCGGGTGCTTTAGCTGCCGGATCGCTTTTTTAGTGCCTAAAGGTTGATAATTGAGTCGTACGCGTCATATATTGGTTAAAATGAAGGGACAGACCGTGGTTGGTATCCTTTCGACTAACAACCATGCAAGGAGGACTCCCGTTTGAAAGTACGAGTAAAATACCCACTCCTCCCGGTCTTGCTGTGTTTAACCCTGTTCTTCTGCTTCATTGGTGCTCCCGCTGCGGTTTATTCCCAGCAGGATGTCAGCCCCGTCATGCCTGACTCGGAAGAGGCGCGCAAGCTTCTGGAGGACAGCCTCTCCATCGTGGAAATCGATCATGAAATCGAACGGATAACCAAACGCATGGAGGAATTGCAGACTCTTCAGAGCGAGCTGCAAACCCAAATCCAGGATATGGGCATGCGTATTGAAGACCGGCGAGATCGGGCGGCTGCCGTCCTTCGGTCATATTACATGGGTGAGCGGGATAACTTATTTTTCATGCTGCTGTCTGCTAAAGACTTAGCCGGCTTTTTCCGCGTCATGGACTTTTACGATATTATTATTCAGAACGACCGGGATACGCTTACCGTGTATAACAATCAGTACCGCTCCCTTGCTTCCGCTCAGGCTGAAGCAGCACGGAATGCGTCCCGGCTCGCCGAAGTAAAGGACAGCCTGGTGAAGCAGCGCGAACGGGTGCTTGCGCTTGAGCAGCAGGTAGATGGAGCACTCACAGCCAGCGGCAATCCGGATGCCATGAAGAGGCTGATCGAGGAGTTTACCCTCTATTGGGAGAATGTAGGGCTGTACGAGGTGAAGCGTCATTTCCAGGCCCTGGCTAGCGCCATGGAAAATCTGCCGTCGTTCGTCCAAGGCAGCAAGAATATGCTGAAGACCAACGGAAAGGTATATACCATCGACATCCATGAAGATGATCTCAACACGTTTTTAAGATCCGAAGACGAAATCTTTAATAGCTTTGCGTTTCATTTTGACGATGGAAAAGTAATAGCTTCCGGCGAAAGCGGAAATTTGTCGCTGCTGATTGAAGGGAAATACACCGTCATTAACGAACCGGAGAATGCCATTATGTTTGAAGTCGACAAACTTGTGTTCAACCGTCTGGAATTGCCCGACACAACGCGCAGAGCGCTGCAGGAAGAATTCGACATGAACTTTTATCCCAAGCAGCTGGTTTCTTTCTTGAAAGCGACGGAGGTTGCAAGCGATGATCAACGATTAGTGGTCAAAATGGAGCTGGATCTATAGAAAAAGCTGCCCGAGAGGGCAGCTTTTTTTCTTGTTATGGTTGAGCAGGCGTGTACAATTTCATATATTCTTCAACCGTTATTTCGCCATGCAGCAATCGATATGCTGATTCGCTATAAGTCTGGAAACCTTCTGAATCGCCAAAATCCAAGGCGGCCGGCTCATTCCGGGAGAGCAGCACCTGGGCGGGAACCGCCGCTTTTTGCCAAATGCCCCGATCCCTCAGGTTCGTGCCCGTGACATACATTTCGGGTACGACGGGGAGTGTTCCTGACGTTTTGCTCCATTCCTGCTGCATCTCTTTGCTTGTCATATACGTAATCCATTTCATGGCAAGCGCAGACGACTCCGTCTGTGCGGCTACCGCAAAACTTCTCGCTCGCACAACCGGCGTATTCAAATGACTCTTTCCCATGGCCAATGCGGAAGACAATCCGCTTACCTCTCGGTCCGCGAAGCTCGAATACGGCTCAACGGCCACGGAAGCCTCCTCTGTGCCAGAGGAAGGTTCCTGCCCCGTTTCTATCGTATCTGCTGCGCCGCGGGACGATTCCGGCGTTCGAAGGTGATTGCGGATTAACATTTCAAGTACTTCTTGATCCGGCTTGGAAGGATCGCCTTCAAGCAAATGCACCGCCGCGCCGAATGCGTAAGGATCCTTCGGATCAAATGAGAGGACGGGGCTCGTCTTATGAAGCTCCATATATTCCTGCCAAGCCTGTCGGCTCTCCGGCATGTTAAATGAGGCGCCGTCCTTCCCTTTGGTCTGCCAGGTCACGATATAGGGATCTATATCAAAAGGCATTCCCCATTGATACCCGTTCCATTGCAGCTGCGGCAGAAGACCATTCAGGGTATCCTCGCCGGTCACCGTTGTCTGTGATGCATCGACGGGCAGAAGATATCCCGTCATTGCAAGCGCTTTAATGTAATGAGAATCCGTTAATATAATGTCCGGTCCTTCGCCAAGGGACATATGAAGCAAAAACGATTCTTTCTCCGTATCGGCCGTTTCTAGAGGCGTGATTTCGATCTCGGCTCCGGTCTCTTCCATAAAGCGTTCGTTGAGCGCTTTCAGGTGCCTCAGCTCGTCCGGATTCAAATGGACGCCGACCTTGATGGGGCCCAGGTCGCTCTCTGGTACCTCCGGCCTCTGCTGCGGAGGAATCGGTTCATCCCCGGGCGGTTCCCGTCTCGTATGATGAGTGAAGTCAAAGCTGGGAGATAAACTGGATAAGGATAATAATAAAATGGCGAATAAGAACCAATATTTCTTCCGCTTCATATCCCCTCTTCACTCCTCCCATAGTCGCATGCCCTTATTTTACCAAACTTATAGTGCTCTTGTCCTATCTTTTTTTATAATTTACCAGTCCATATTTTACTAATAGGACCCGATCGCTAAAAGGACTGTCCTATGAATTTCGGACAGTCCTTCTCGTACGAATTACTTTGTGAGATCATTTCTCGGGAAATATAATGCTACAGCAAATCGGCCGCCAGCTGTGCCAGCTTGGAACGCTCCCCTTTAGTCAGCGTAATATGTCCGCTTAAACCTTCCTGCTTAAATCGTTCAACCACATAGGTCAGCCCATTGCTAACGGCATCCAGGTAGGGATGGTCAATCTGTTCGGGGTCCCCCATCAGTATCACCTTGCTCCCTTCTCCCGCCCGGGAAACAATCGTCTTGACCTCATGGCGTGATAAGTTCTGAGCCTCGTCAACGATGATGAACTGACCTGGAATGGAGCGACCGCGGATGTAAGTCAGTGCTTCTACCTGGATGCTTCCCAGACCCATCAATATTTTATCGATATCGCCGGATTTCTTGGTGTCGAACAAATACTCCAGGTTGTCATAGATCGGCTGCATCCACGGTCTCAGCTTCTCTTCCTTTTCTCCCGGCAAATATCCGATATCTTTCCCCATCGGAACGACCGGACGCGCAATGAGCAGTTTTTTGTATTTGTGCTCATCCTCCACCTTGGATAGTCCTGCTGCTAATGCCAGCAAGGTTTTGCCCGTACCGGCTTTTCCCGTAATGGTAACCAGCGGAATGTCGTCATTCAGGAGAAGCTCAATCGCCATGCGCTGTTGAGCATTCCGGGCACTGATGCCCCATACGGGCTCGTTGCTTAGATGAAGGGGCTCTAGTCGGGTTGCATCCTCATTCACATGAAGCAGGGCAGACTTGCCGGATCCCATCTCGTCCTTCAGAATAACGAATTCGTGCGGATAAAGCGGATAAGAGAGTTGAAGTGGTTTAATCGGCAAATAACGATAGCTGTAGAATTCATCGATCACGGAAGGATGCACCTTGATCGTTGAGAATCCCGGATATAATTCGCTTGGATCCGCCGTGCGGTCAGATAGATAATCCTGTGTCGTTAGCCCAAGAACATCCGCTTTTATTCGAACGAGGACATCCTTGCTGACAAGAACAACGGGTCTTCTGTCCTCCTTCGGCTCCTCCTCCAATTTATAATTTAACGCGACAGCCAAAATACGATTGTCGTTCGATGCTTCGCTAAATAACTCCTGTACCTTGACGAAGCTGCGATGATTAAGCTCAACCTTCAACTTCCCGCCGTTCTCCAGAAGAACTCCGTCGTGAAGATGACCTTGTTCTCTAAGCCCATCAAGCAATCGGGAGACCATACGGGCATTGCGGCCGATTTCATCGGCATTTCGCTTCTTGGAATCAATCTCTTCAAGAACCACCGCAGGAATGATGACTTCATGCTCCTCGAATGCATAAATCGATTGAGGATCATGCAGCAGTACGTTCGTATCCAGTACAAATATTTTTTTCATCTTATCCCTCCACTGCTTCTTCATCAGGTACACACATAAACCTTTCCGTCCCGGACATAATAAGCGTAGCGACTGGAGTAATTTAGCGAATTCTATTACGAAAGGACAGATCAATCCATGAGAGCTGCTCTATCCATCATGCTGGCGGTGTTGTTGCTCGCAGGCTGCGGGACCGCCAATAACCATGCATCACCCTCTCCTCGTAATCAAACCGATGGAACCACTGCTAACAGTGTTCGCAACATGAATGGGAACAGAGGTTATACCACCAACAATGTAGACGGTTGGACACCGGATAACCCCAATACGGGGCGTGTCGGTAACGTAAATGATAACAACGGACGAGTTGACGCCACAACCGCAAATCACCTGAAATCACTGGCTGAGAGCGTGCCTGGCGTTAAAAACGCGAACTGTGTTGTCATGGGCAAAACGGCTGTCGTCGGGCTTAATGTAGATGGAAATTTAGATCGTGCAGAAGTTGGAACCATTAAATACACGGTCGCGGAAGCCCTTCAAACCGATCCGGCAGGCGCCAATGCACTGGTTACCGCCGATTTGGACGTAGCCAACCGGATTGCCGAGCTTGGTCGGCACATTCAGGAGGGACATCCTGTTTCCGGACTTGCCAGTGAACTTGCAGACATCGTTGGCCGTATCATCCCTCAATTGCCGAAAGACGTAACGCCGCGAGACGGGAATGCACAGCGAAACGGGAATGGGCAGCAAGACGGAAATGTGCAGCAAAACGGTGCTAAAACAGTAAAACCAAATCATCGCAGTCATGCACCGGCCCATCCACAAAACGGGAAATAAACT
>NZ_AEXS01000043.1:0-779 GCF_000204455.1 Paenibacillus sp. HGF5
TTCCATGTTGATATGATCTAGCAGCTTGCTCTATACGGATTCGATTCGAAGACCCAGCGCCCGATAAGGCGCCGCTTCCTCTTCCGTCAATCTCCGGTCGGTGATGATCAGGTTCACTTCGGCGAGGTCGGCGACCTGCGCAAAAGCCTGCGTGCCGAATTTGCTGGCATCGGCAAGCAGAATGGTCTCATCCGTCATCCCGATCATTTTTTGCTTGATTCTCGCCTGCAGCTCATTGGATTCGCTCAAGCCCCTGTCCATGTGGACGCCCTTGCAGGAGAGGAAGGCTTTATCCACGTAGTAAGCTTCCAGCGAACGCTCCGCCAGCGGACCGACGAAGGACAAGGAGCGATGAGCCAAAATACCGCCCGTTGAGATGACCTGAACGCGCTCCTTGGTGCTCAGCTCAGCGGCCACCTTAATCGAATTCGTCAGCACGGTAATCGGAATGTCCGGTATGATCTTGGCCATGTACCACGCGGTTGAGCTTGCATCCAGCAGGATGCGGTCGTTCGGATGGATTCGCTTGACCGCTTCCTCCGCGATTCGCTGCTTCTCCAGCGCATGCATGATTTCCCGTTCAGCATACGGTATTTCCGGCTGAGACCGCTGAATTTCCGGTTGATCCTTCACGCTAACCGCTCCACCGTGGGAACGGCGCAGGCGCCCTGCTTGCTCCAGCCTGTCAAGGTCGCGGCGAATCGTTTCCTCCGTTACGCCGCAGAGCTGACTCAGCTCGGAGACGCGGATGCTCCCTCTTTCGTTGACCAACTGTACTA
>NZ_AEXS01000042.1:0-56364 GCF_000204455.1 Paenibacillus sp. HGF5
GTGCTCCAAAATGATCTGAACGATGCCCGCAGCCTGACGCCGAAGTGCGTAAGGATCCTGGGAGCCAGTCGGAATAATACCGATGGAGAAGCATCCCACGATGGTGTCGATTTTATCCGCGATGCTCACGATGGAACCCACCATCGTGGAAGGCACCGAATCGCCGGCAAAGCGAGGCTGGTAATGCTCGAACACCGCTTTGGCTACATGCTCCTTCTCACCGGCTTTTCTTGCGTAATCCTCTCCCATGACCCCTTGCAATTCAGGGAATTCATAGACCATCTGCGTCACCAGATCGAATTTGCAAATATCGGCCGCACGGCTCACGGAATCCGCTGCGTCTGCAGAAACGTTAAGCTTCGCGGACAACTGATCCGAAATCCGGCGGATTCTGCGGACTTTATCGCCGATCGTCCCCAGCTCTTCATGGAAAACGATGCTCTCCAGCTTCGACAAGGCATCCTTGATCTGAAGCTTCTGGTCTTCCTCATAGAAGAATTTCGCATCCGATAACCGGGCCCGCAGCACCTTCTCGTTTCCTCTCGCAATCACGTCGAGGGAGCGGCTGTCCCCGCTGCGAACCGTTACGAAATACGGAAGCAATTGTCCCTGCTTATCCAGCACCGGGAAATACCGCTGATGCTCACGCATGGACGTAATCAATACTTCCTGCGGAATATGAAGGAATGAGGAGTCGAACGATCCGTACAGCACGGTTGGAGTTTCAACCAGGAACAATACCTCCTCAAGCAGGTCATCCTTGATCGCGATATTCCAGTCCTTCTCCTGGGCCAGCGCCTGGATTTGCGAAACGATCATCTCTTGGCGCTCATCCACATCGACGATAACATGCTGTTCGCGAAGCACGTCGCGGTAAGCAGATGCTTCCGGAATTACGGCTTCTCCGCCAAGGAAACGATGCCCGCGAGTTACGTTACCGGCCTTCACGCCCGTAATTTCCAGATCTACCGTCTCGCTGCCCAGCATCGCGACCATCCACTTAATCGGACGGACGAATTTGAATTCGTGCGCTCCCCAGCGCATGTTTTTCGGGAATGTCATCGAAGTCAGTATTCCAAGCAACCCTTCGGACAGGATGGACTTCGTATCCACGCCGACGCTATTCTTCGTCACGTAAATATACTCGACTCCGCCGAGCTCCTTAAACGTAAAGCTCTCGGGATCAACGCCCTGGCTTTTGGCAAAACCAAGAGCCGCCTTGCTCCACTGCCCGCTGTCATCAAGAGCGATCTTGCGGGAAGGCCCTTTCACTTCCTCGCTGACGTCCTCTTGTTTATCCGCAACGTTCTGAACCCATACCGCCAAGCGGCGCGGGGTAGCAAATGCCGTGACTTCGCCATGCGCGATTCTGGAAGCATCCAGCCATTTGACCAACTTGTCCTGAAGCTGCTCCATCGCGGCGCGCAGAAATCTCGCCGGCACTTCTTCCAGGCCGATTTCAAACAATAAATCCTTAGACATGCTCTGCGCCCCCTTTCTTAATCAGCGGGAAGCCCAGCTTCTCGCGCTCCTCCAAATACGTGGCAGCTACCTGACGAGCCAGGTTGCGCACGCGCATGATGTATCCCGTTCTCTCCGTTACGCTGATCGCGCCTCTGGCATCCAGAAGGTTGAACGTGTGCGAGCATTTCAGAACATAATCATAAGCGGGGAACACCAGTTGCTGGTTCATCGCTTTATTCGCTTCTTCCTCGTACATGTTAAACAGCGTAAACAGCATCTTCACGTCGGACACTTCAAAGGTATACTTCGAATGCTCGAATTCCGGCTGATGGAACACGTCTCCGTAGGTAATGCCGTCTACCCACTCCAGATCGAACACGTTCTCTTTATCCTGGATGTAGGATGCAAGGCGCTCCATGCCGTAGGTAATCTCCACAGCCACCGGATTGGCGTCAATGCCGCCAACCTGCTGGAAGTACGTAAACTGCGTGATCTCCATACCATCGAGCCATACTTCCCAGCCCAAGCCCCATGCACCGAGCGTTGGCGCTTCCCAGTTGTCCTCGACAAAACGGATGTCATGATCAAGCGGATTGATGCCAAGACGCTTCAAGCTCTCCAAATACAGCTCCTGGATATTGTCAGGCGAAGGTTTGAGAATGACCTGGAATTGGTGATGCTGATACAAACGGTTCGGGTTCTCCCCATAGCGGCCATCGGCCGGGCGACGGGAAGGCTCAACATAAGCCACGTTCCACGGCTCGGGCCCGATCGAACGCAAATACGTCATCGGGTTCATCGTACCGGCGCCTTTTTCCGTGTCGTACGGCTGCACGATGATGCAATTCTGTTCCGCCCAAAATTGCTGCAGCGTCAAAATCATCTGCTGGAAATTCATGATTTTAGCTCCTTTGTTTTCTTTTTCGAATCCAATCCATCATGCTTGCATTTCTCTGTACAACAAAAAGCTCTCGTCCTACGCCTGTTGTACAGACATAGGGACGAGAGCTGTAGCTTCCCGCGGTTCCACCCTACTTGGCCTTGCTTTCGCTGCCGACGATCTGACGATCTCCAGCGATATGCAAAACCCACTTTATCGTTACACCATGCTCCCGGGTGCCCTGTTCATGAATATCTCCCGCCAGGCTTCCACCGCCCCCGGCTCGCTATCATTGGATCGATTATTCACTACTTTCCCGTTCAATGCATGTCAGTATTCAAAAAACTAATAAACTGATAAATATAATACCTCATTCCATACTTTACGTCAAATGTTGTACTTGTCCATTTGGTCCAAAAAGTTTTGCGATTTCAAACGCAGCCCCAGCTGCATATCCATCAACGCTCGCATGACTTTTTTGAGCTCGGCCTTCGTTTCGTCCTTTACGTCTACATTGCCCAGCCGCCTCAAGTCCAGGCGTCCAAACAGGCGCAGCAGCTTCAGCGTTCTGGGCGAGATGGCCATCGCCGGCGGATCCAGATGTTTGCAGTAACGGCACAGCACGCCGCCAAGGCGGGGGCTCACCAGCATATCTTCGTCTTTTCTGGATTGATTGCATGAAATGCAAACATCCAGCTCCGGCCCGTACCCTGCCGCCTGCAAAATTTTCATCTCATACAGATTGATGATAATTTGGGGGTCCTTATCCTCCTGAAGGGCTTCCAGGCAGGCCTTGAGCTGATGAAACCAAAAAGCGCCCGTCTCCTCATCCTGCAGCACCCGATCCAAGAGCTCGCAGGCATAAGAAGCATAGGCGGCTTTTACAAGGTCCTCCCTGAGCCCGTGGTGAGATTCCATAATCTCGCCGGCGTTCAAGTTGCCAAGCCCGGTACCATTCCGGAAGAACACATATTCTCCATAAGTAAACAGCTGCGTCAGAGCAGCATGACGGCTTTTCACCTTCTTTGCTCCTCTGACCAGCACGCCTACCTTGCCCGATTCTTTGGTGCAAAGTGTAATGATTTTGTTCCCTTCACCGTAGTCCATGCTGCGGATGACAATCCCTTCCGCCCGATATAGCATGCGCTTTCCCCCAACCATTCCTGGAACAACCAATGATTACTCGTCTTCTTCATTCGGGGCCGCCTCGTCTTCAACGGATGCAGCTGCAAGGACCGATTCACCCTCGGCTTCCTTATACAGCAAATACGCATCGACATCTCCAGTCATCGCAAAATACTTCCACGAAAAATCTCGCATTCGTATTCATCCTCTCTTCGGAAATGACGTCTGCATCATCTACGAAAATTAGGATGTGCCTCTAGAGCAGATTTATGAGATGCAATTGTTGGCAGGCGACTGCCGCGTATGATTTTCCTCAAGAATCTGCACCGGCTTCATTATTCCCCGCGGTGAAATCCGAGATCGCGAAGAACGCGTTCTTGATTGCGCCAATCTTTTTTTACTTTAACCCAGAGCTCCAAGAAAATCTTGGACCCCAGCAGCCTTTGAATATCCTGGCGGGCCTGTCTGCCCACTTCTTTAAGCAGCGCCCCCTGCTTGCCGATAATGATGCCCTTCTGGGAATCGCGTTCTACGAAAATAACGGCGGAAATATAGACGGTTCCGTTCTCTTCGACCCGCATATCCTCGATGGTGACTGCGATGGAATGAGGCACTTCCTCCCTGGTCATGTGCAAAATTTTCTCGCGAATCAGCTCGGCGCATACGAATTGCTCCGGATGATCCGTCACTTGGTCCTCAGGATAGTACTGCGGGCCTGGCGGCAAATACTTCTGGATCTGCTCGAGCAGCGTGTTCACATTGCTGCCGAGCTTCGCAGAAATCGGGACGATTTCTGCAAAATCATGCAGCTTCCGATATTGCTCGATCAGAGGCAGCAGAGCGGGCGGCTCAATCTTGTCGATTTTGTTCATCACCAGGATGATCGGCGTCTTGATTTTCTGCAGCTGCTCGGCGATATACCGGTCTCCCCCGCCGATGCCCTCGGACGCGTCAACCAGGAACAATGCCGCTTCAACCTCACCCAATGTGCTCAAAGCGGTCTGATTCATATAATCTCCGAGCTTGGACTGACGCTTATGGATGCCCGGCGTATCCAGAAAGACCACTTGGGAATCCGAGGTCGTATAAACGCCATGGATTTTGTTTCTTGTCGTTTGCGGCTTGTCCGACATGATGGCGATTTTCTGGCCGATCACTTGGTTCATCAGCGTCGATTTGCCTACGTTCGGTCTACCGATAATTGCCACAAAACCGGATTTAAATTGTTTTTTTTCATACCATGCCTCCGTTACGGTTCCGTATCTGCGTGTTGTGTACTACATGATTCCGTACAATATGATTTGGAGTCTTACTGCTTGTTTAAATCCCATGGACCGAACGCCCCCGGCAGCAGTTCGCTGACGGTCGTCTCCTTGATGTCGCCCTTCATGTTGCCCATAATGACCTTCATATCCGGCTTGCACAGCTCCACCAGCACTTGTCGGCATACGCCGCACGGCGTGCACGGGCCGTCCGTATCCGCAACGATGGCAATCGCTTGGAAGCTCCCCGCTTCATGACCGTCGGCAATCGCCCGGAACAATGCCGTGCGCTCCGCGCAATTGGTCGGTCCGTAGGCGGCATTCTCCACGTTGCAGCCCAAATGCACCTGTCCGCGAGAATCCAGCAGGGCCGCTCCCACGCCGAATTTCGAATAAGGAATGTACGCCCGCGTGCGCGCTTTAATCGCTTCTTGCATCAACAAACCTGCATCCATGTCTAGTTCCTCCTATATCGTTCAGCTTGTTAAAGATTGTATCCATTCCCATACCGGTTCATAGAAGACCAGAATGCCGATCACGACGGCAAACGCCGCTGCAACGAATGCTGCACCGGCTGCCGTATCCTTAGCCACCCGGGCTAACTCATGTTCATCTGGCGAGATCAAATCGATGATGGCCTCCACCGCGGTATTGACCAGCTCCGCAATGAATACAATGGAAACCACCAATAGCAAAAATAACCAGCTGATTCGATCCAATTGCAGCAAAGCTGCTGCGATGAACACGATCAAGGCAGCAGCAATGTGGATTTTCATATTGCGTTCCGTTTGTACAGCCGTCAAGATGCCTCGTATAGCGCATCTAAAAGCCCTGTATAACGATTGTCTGTGCGGCTTCACTATCTTGTCAATCCTACTTCGGCAAGTACGGCTTCCTGTTTGCCCATCATTTCGGCTTCGCTTGCCTCATCCTGATGGTCATATCCGAGCAAGTGAAGAAATCCGTGAACAAACAGAAAACCCAGCTCACGCTCCAGGGAGTGACCGTATTCTTCGCTTTGCAGCTTCGCCCGGGGGACCGAAATAATGATATCGCCCAGTACATCCGGCACGCTCTCCAGCTCTTCTCCCTCTTCCAGCTCATAAATGATCTCGAGCTCATCGTTCGTTATTTCATTCATTGCAAAGGAGAGCACGTCGGTCGGACGATCGATTCCCCGGTACTCCCGGTTCAATTCATGGATCCCTTCATCATCGACAAAGGTCAGATCAACCTCGCCATCGGTTACGCCTTCAGCCTCTCCGGCCTTCTGCAGAATCGCTTCAAGCAGGGCGATCAATTCCTCGCTAATCTGAAAATCCTCTTGTTCATTATTCCATGCCAGCTGCAGGCTCATTCTTATACGCTCCTTCTCTGTTCCTCACTCGTTGCGGACGTCTCCGATGCGGTCGAGCCTTCGCCGTTCGGCGCGGGCAGTTTGGGACGCTTCACATCCTCCGGATATTCGATCCGGGAATGGAAAATCCCCATCACCGTCTCCTTTAACGTCTTGGCGATGATGTCCAGTTCCTTCATCGTTAAATCGCAATCATTAAACTGATGGTCATCCAGACGCCCCTTGATAATCTTCTCGATCATCGATTCGACCTGTTCGACCGTTGGCTTACGCAATGATCGGACGGCCGCTTCCACGCTGTCGGCGATGCCGACAATCGCAGACTCCTTGGATTGGGCCTTCGGCCCCGGATAGCGGAAATCATCCTCCGTGAAATCCGGCTCGACGCCCTGCTCTTCCGCCTGGCGAACCGCCTTATGATAGAAATAGTGTAAAAACGTGGTGCCATGATGCTGCTCCGCAATATCCCTTATCGGTTTGGGCAGCTTGTACTCCTTGAGCATCTCCACGCCATCCCTTGCATGCGCTACGATAATGGATTTGCTCAGCTTCGGTTCTATGGAATCATGCGGATTCTCCATATTGTTCTGATTCTCGATGAAATAGATCGGGCGCTTGGTTTTTCCGATATCGTGATAATAAGAACCGACGCGGCACAGCAGTCCGTTGGCGCCAATCGCTTCCGCAGCAGCCTCGGATAAGTTACCGACCATGACGCTGTGATGGTATGTGCCCGGCGTCTCTGTCAGCAGTTTACGGAGTAGCGGATGGTTCGGATTTGACAATTCAACCAGCTTCAGCGCCGAGAGAATGCCGAAGGTGACTTCAAAGAACGGCATGAGCCCGATAACCAGGATCGCCGTTAACAGTCCGCCCGCGATGGCAAAGCCGATCGAATACAGCGTTTCCGTCGTAGTCCACGTGTCGTTATTGAGCAGCAGCATAATGAACACGATCAAGGCGCCGAAGAGAGAAGCCATGATGCCGCCCTTCAGCATCGTCGACCTCTGGCTTGCGCGGTGGATCGAGAAGATCGCCACGCAGGAAGTCACGGCTGCGAATAACCCGAACTTGAAGTCGAACAGTTCCCCTTGAACGTTCAATATGACGCTTGCCATGATGCTGAAGATAATGACGCTGAAATAGGCAAGCGAGGTCTCCAGCAGCAGGGTAACCAGAATCGCGCCGATCGCGACAGGCGCCAAATACCCCACGTACATCTGAGAATCGCTCTGCAGAAATGCGGTCAAATGCATGGTGATCAGCGTGATGACGTACACCAGGACCAGCATCAGCAGCTGCGAGTTATTGTATTTGAATTTGCCCGGCTCCGACTGCCGGATGAACGTCAGTATGCCGAGGGACAGCAAAACGGACAGGAGCAAAACGCCAAGCTCCGGCCAATAGTTGATGTCGTCCTTCAGCAGCCCGTTCTTGCCGAGCAGCTCGTACAGCTCCGGCGTGATGAGCTGACCCTTTGCCACAAGGATGTCCCCCTGTTTGATAAAGACGGGCGGGGTATTCTCGCGAGCTTCAACCTTCGCATTCTTCGTGGCGACCTCGTCATAGAACTTGTTGGCCGTAATCGTTAAGCTCGCCAGTTCCTGAACGACTTCCCTGGCGGTCCGATCGTTCAACGAGCTGGTGTTCACTCGTTCCGCCACGCGGGTGCGGGCCGTGTCGGCATCCACGATCTCGTTCAGCATCAGCCTGGAGACGATCTCGCGGGCTACGGGCTTCATCTGGATAATATCTTCCGAATTCAACCGCGGTATCTTAATGAACGTTTCCTCGGGAATCCGATAGGTTTGTTCTTCGATAACCCGCTGCATTTCCTGAAGCAGCTCTTTGGAGTAGGCTTCATTCGTGCTGTTGGCCGACACGAAATTTTGCACGAATTCTCTGGCCATCCGCGGAATTTCTTTGCGATAAATTTCCACCTTTTCGGCGGAGCTGATATCCACGTCCTGGTTCAACCGTTCAATGCGGTCAAGGATCTGAGTAACCAGAACGTCGTTCCGCAGCGGGACGAGAGGGTAAATCGGCTGGACGTTCTCCGCCGCCGCCTCCTGTGCCTTCAGCGTCGCCTTGCTGTCCTCGATTTGAACGGGCGCCACGATATTCTTTTCGCTTTTCGTATTGACCTGGATGTCATAGCGTTCCGGCAAAAGCTTGGATGCTAGACTGATATAAAAGAGCAAAGCAAGCAGCAGAAACAGAATATAGCGTGTTGCCACGCTATATTTCCATCCGCTGTTTTTACTCCACATGGACTTGTCCGTCGATGGTTCTTTGGAGGCCATTGCGACAATCCCCTTTAATCTTGGTTTTCTGCTGCTTTATCATAAGCGACGATGATTTTTTGTACTAAGGAATGACGTACAACATCCTGTTCGGCGAAATAGACGAATCCGACTTCCTCAATTCCGCTTAATATCGTTTTAGCTTCGATAAGTCCTGATTTTTTCCCCCGCGGCAGGTCAATCTGGGTCACGTCCCCTGTAATGACCATCTTCGAACCGAATCCGAGCCGGGTCAGAAACATCTTCATCTGTTCCGGCGTGGTGTTCTGTGCTTCATCCAAAATAATAAACGAGTCGTCCAGCGTCCGTCCGCGCATGTACGCGAGCGGCGCGATTTCGATCAACCCGCGCTCCAGCGCCTTGGCCGTTTGATCCGGGCCCATAACGTCGTATAAGGCATCGTACAAAGGTCTCAGATAAGGGTCAACCTTCTCTTGCAGGTCTCCAGGCAGGAAGCCCAGGCTCTCTCCGGCCTCCACTGCTGGCCTTGTCAGAATGATCCTTTTGACAGATCCTTCCTTCAGCGCGGCTACGGCCAGAACGACGGCCAAATAGGTCTTCCCTGTTCCGGCAGGACCGATGCCGAATACGATGTCCCGCTTCTTGATGGTGGTCACATAGTGCTTCTGGCCGATGGTTTTTACTCGAATAGGCTTACCTTTGAAGGTTGTCGTAATCTCGCCTTTGTACAGATCCAGCAGCTGATCAGCCCTCAGATCCTTGGCAAGTTCTACAGCATAAAGAATATCGCGCTCGGTCAAAATGTAGCCGTTGCGCACAAGCTGGAGCAGCACTTCAAACAGCTGCTGAAGACTCTCCACATTTCGATGTTGTCCCCGAATCGTGATGACGGCTTCCCGTGAATCGATCGTCGCAGGAATCTCTTTTTCGATTAATTTTAGAAATGTATCTTGTGGTCCGAATAAGGACAGACCTTCTGACGCGCTTTGAAGTAAAATTTGAATGCTGGTCGTTTGCTGTGACAAATAGCCTCATTCTCCTTGATCGTATACTATGGGAAGTTCTTTCGCGATGGTCTCTTCCACCTCAAAAAGCACTTTCATATAAACTTTACCATTCTCTTTCTTATCATGCAAAATTTTTTGGCTTACGAATCTTGAATCGGTCCCATATTTCGCCAAAATATCGCGGCGCGCCCCCTCGATTCCCTCTTTTTTGGCTTCATCCTCGGTAATGGTCCGCTGGACCTCTGTGACCTCCATGATTTTTTCCGTCATCCAGCCGAGCGGCAGCACGCGCGTCCTCCAAGTCAGCGGATCATAGAAGGTCAGGGTCTCCTGCTGCGAATACGGGATTTCCCCGTAGCCCCACAACTGAACGGCACGATCACCAAATACGATATAGGAACGCTTCTTACCTTCGCCCGTATAGACCTTATGCGTTTTCACCAACGGAATTTCGATATCGTATTCATGCCATACCAGGCCCCTCACTTCCCCTTTGGCTACGACTCTCTCCGAATTCTCCTCATCCCCAAGAACCCCGGAGATCAGAATGTCGCCCTTCTTCACGCGGCTGTTGATCCCTACTTTAGGAACCCCCTTCTCTGCGTACATTTGAGTAATTACCGCGTCCTGGGTACTGATCATATGCCTTGGGCTCTGGAGAGGCGGTTTCTCCGGCACGGCTGCCTCGACGATCTGAATGCGTATGCGCGTCCCGTTGCGTTCCACCCCTACCCAAGAGGTTCCCGGAAGACGGACGGTCAAATTGCCGGACAGCTTGTCCATCGATTGCAGCTTAAATATCCATTGAAACGGATAAATGCCCTCCTGTTTGGCCGCATCCAGTACATCTTCCGACGCAATCGTTTCATTGCCCTCGACCTCCACGTTCCATACCATGGACGAAAGCGTCAGCAGAATCATAAAAAACGCAACGACGCCGATAACAAAAGCTTTGCGTTTGAACAAACGTCGTGCTTGAAAAGGATAACCAAACCGCTCCTTGATGCGCGTACGACAGCCTGTCCGTTTTAACAGCGGACGGAGCCCTTTGAAATCTTTCAGCAGCAGCTTAAACTCTGCTGAATGCGCCCCTGTCGGTGTTACGTCCCAAACCGGGGTCCCGGCCTCCGCCAATGAATTGATGAATGCTTCCACATGCTCACCGCGAACGGCGAGCTTCAAATATCCTCGAAGATGGATCATCGTCGGAATCTTCACGGTTTCTCCCCCAATCCTATGTATTGAATATTATGAATGGTGCCAATGATGGTCACTTCGTGGCTTTGAATGGCCTGAATCGCAAGCCCGGTCCCGGAAATCTCCAAAGAACCCTGCGTTAATGACAACACAAGTCGTTCCTCGGAAAAATGCCGGACTCCGCGATGGTTTTCGATATGCAGCTCTTTATTGCCAATCAGGGTCAACCGCGGTAAATCAAATAACAGGTCCTGTGGCAAATCAAGCATTTCTTGGGTCCATTTCTGCAGCTTGCGGCTGATGCGGGACATATGGAGACTTTCCCCCTTCCTGTACTGTACACCTTATGCCCCAGGCAGCCGTTTTATGAGATGAAAAGTAAAAAGACCGCCCCGTCAAAAATCTGACGAGGCGGTCTCCCGCTTCTATGAATCTATTAACAGCAGCTAATTTCGTAAAACTCACCCAATCTTAGTTTCTGAAACCCTCAAAGCGTCCGAAGATTACCGGCGAGAGTTCATGGAGCGTTTGGCACGCGGGGGTCCCAAAATTTCGGCCCAAACAATGCCGTTTCGAGCCTGTTCTGCAAGATTCGATCGACTGCTCCTAGTCTGTTCGCGATTTTCATCTTGGCTTTCGACAACAGTTTCAGGTAATGCGATGGTCATCCGATTCAAATTAGAGTGAATCCGGTTCAAGTCCTTCTCCATCATCTCGATTCTATGATCTATGCTGTCAGGGTGGAACCTCATCTCTTCCTCACGTCTCGCTCGATCAATCTCTTGATGTTCAAGAGAGTATCCGTTCCCGGTATCCGTTTCTTCTTCATCCAACCGCTCGATCCGGGTGCTTTCCTGAACAGGCGGACGGGAGACTTGTGGAGCCGTCTGTACCCGTCTTGCTTCAGGCCGCTGTGACCGCTGCTGCCCCGGTCTTGCAGGACGGTCCCCTTCGCCGCCGAAGGATGGCATACGAGGGTTTTTCCCCTCCTCGGGGTTCTTTCCCCTTCTTCCGAGGGCGGAGATAATGAAGAAGCCTATAACAGCTACAATGTAAAAATTTTCGATTAACCAGCTCACTATAGGCTCACCTCATCGTGGTTACTTGGTTTTGTTGTCTCCGGAGTTGTCATTATTCTCACCCATCTTACCGAAGGAACCTCTCATTTGCGTATCGGCTTCGATATTCTTCAGGTTCATATAATCCATCACGCCCAGCTGGCCGCTGCGAAGCGCTTCTGCCATCGCCAGCGGAACTTGAGATTCCGATTCCACGACGCGTGCTCTCATCTCTACGACGCGAGCCTTCATCTCCTGCTCTTGGGCTACTGCCATAGCGCGGCGTTCTTCCGCCTTCGCTTGGGCAATGCGCTTGTCGGCTTCGGCCTGTTCGGTCTGCAGGTAAGCACCGATGTTTTTGCCTACATCCACGTCCGCGATATCAATAGACAGAATCTCAAACGCTGTTCCTGCGTCGAGTCCCTTGGACAGAACCGTTCTTGAGATCAGGTCCGGATTTTCAAGAACATCTTTATGCGAATTACTGGAACCTACCGTCGTTACGATACCTTCACCGACACGAGCAATAATCGTCTCTTCGCCAGCACCCCCGACCAAACGGTCAATGTTGGCACGTACCGTTACACGTGCTTTAACTTTGACTTCAATACCGTCTTTTGCTACGGCTGCTACTACCGGCGTTTCAATCACGCGCGGGTTAACGCTCATTTGCACCGCCTGCAGTACATCGCGTCCGGCAAGGTCGATCGCAGCAGCTCTTTCAAACTCGAGCGGAATATTCGCGCGTTGGGCTGCAATCAAGGCATTGACCACCCGGTCTACGTTACCACCTGCTAGATAGTGACTCTCCAGCTGGTTGATGTTAAGACCAAGTCCTGCCTTGGTTGCCTTGATGAGCGGATTCACAATCCGGCTTGGCGTTACGCGCCGCAGGCGCATGGCCACCAATGTAATAATCCCGATGCGCACACCGGAAGCGAGCGCCGAGATCCAGAGCATTAACGGGAAAAAACTGAAAAACACGCTAAGCAGGATAATCGCGACAACCCCGATTAGAAGAATCGGTACCAAAGAACCATCCAATTCCATATTCGTTTACCCTCCAATATTGAATATTTGCCTTCATCACGTAGAACGTTTAAACACGGGCTCTTTTAATACTACACAATTCCGCGCAGAGGTTCACCCTTTTTCTTCCTCTACCACAATTCGGGTGCCGTCCGTCTTGATGACGCGGACCGGTCGGCCGGAATCGATGAATCCGCCAAGGGTAACCACATCAAGGCGCCGTCCCTCAAGTTCCATCGTTCCAGCCGGCCGTAGCGGCGTAATCGAAGTTCCAACCAGGCCGATCAGCACATCCCTGTCTTCATTCGGAACATACCCCTGTTCCTTCGATAAGCTGTCACTGAGTATGAACTTGCGCCATACTCCCCGTTCCTTGAATACGAGGGCAACCACAATGATGGCCACCAGGGCCGATGCCGCTGCAACCCCGAGGGACAGAGCAACATGAGAGGTGCTATAGGCCGCCATGACGACGCCGGCAATCAAGCTGGCTGAGCCTATGATGCCCAGTATCCCGAAGCTTGGCACAAACAGCTCCATCGCCAGCATCACGATACCGATCACAAACAGCAGCCAGGTCTCCCAACCGGCAAAACCGGCCACCTGGTTGCCGAAGAAATAAAGCACGAATGCAACCACGCCAAGAATCCCCGGCACGCCGAATCCAGGAACAATGACTTCGATAATCACGCCGGCGATACCGATGAACAACAGCAGCGTCATGACCCCGGGATGCGTAAGAAATGTAGCCAGCTTCTCCGAGAAAGTCGGCTCCATCCGGAATACGTCCTGCGTGGAATAGTCCATCCATGTGATGACCTCTTCGGTGCTGTTCGCAATCGTGTCCGCATAACCTGTCTTCAGCGCTTCATCATGCGTCAAGGATATAATCTCTCCAGGCTGCTTCGTCAAACCGATTTCAGGCATGTCGACCTTCAGATTGATATCTGCCATGCCCATCGCGATTTCTTTGTTTCGACCACCCGCTTCGGCAGCTCCTGCCATTTTGCTCTTCCACCAGGAAACCAGCTTGGCATCCTCGATCCGATTGCCTCTGGCATCCACCATGTAAGCCGCGCCAATCATGCTGCCCTCGGACATGGCAATCTTGTCTGCATTGAGTGCGATGTAACTGCCGGCCGATGCCGCATCGCCCGTAATGTAAGCCACGATCGGAATCTCGCTGTCCTTCATCAGGGTGGCAATTTCACCCGCTTGGTCGACAAGACCGCCCGGCGTATCGATTTCCAGGACGATGAGTCCTGCCGCCATTTCCTTGGCTTCCTTAAAACCGCGCTCCATAAAGCTGGTTAAGCCGCGTTCGATCGGCTGCTTCACCGGAATGACGTACACCGACCCGATGTTAGCCGCCATCGCGGATTTCATCGGTGCTGCATACATTCCGATCGATATCAGCATCATCACGACGGCTGCCGTTAACGTCAGAAATCTGCGCATCCTCAACTTTCCACTCATTTTTCCCCCTCCTTTTCGACTTCATTCGGCCACCCCTACCCTCATTTCGACAAAACGGGTTCAGCGGCCTGCCTCTTGCATAAGCATATGTATCTACTTGCACTCATATGGTAGTTAATACGAACCAGAAACGATTTCGTTTCAAAAAGTATGCCCATCCATGGAAAAAACCATCGATCAAGGCGCTTCGGCTTCTCCAAGCCCTGCTCCTTCACGGCAAAGAAAAAACACCCCTTGAGAAAACAAGGGGTGTTTCACTTATGTTGTTACAGAAATTGTTGAACAACTTGATTGACAAGCTTTCCGTCTGCACGCCCTTTAACTTTCGGCATGAGAGCGCTCATTACTTTACCCATCTCGGCTTTTGAAGAAGCACCGGTTTCCTGGATGGTCTGCTGTACAATGACTTTAATTTCTTCTTCAGTAAGCTGTTCCGGGAGGTAGGCGCTAAGGAGCTCAATTTCTGCTTTTGCATCGGCGGCAAGATCGTCGCGTCCCGCTTTTTCAAATTCTTGGAGGGCATCTTTGCGCTGTTTGATTTCACGACTAAAAATATCAAGCACTTCGTTGTCATCCAAACTTCGTTTCAAATCTATTTCAAGATTTTTTATCGTCGAACGAACCATTCGAATCGTTGAGAGTTTGAACTTGTCCTTACTCTTCATCGCTTGCTTCATATCTTCGTTCAATCGTTCGCTAAGATTCATGCTAGTTCAGATCCTCCTAAAACTTTCTCTTACGAGCAGCCTCGGACTTTTTCTTGCGCTTTACGCTTGGCTTTTCATAATGCTTGCGTTTCTTCACTTCAGCCAATACGCCATCTTTAGCAATGGAACGCTTGAAGCGACGAAGTGCAGCATCAATTGTCTCGTTTTTGCGAACTTTAGTTTCAGACACCAGTTTTCCCTCCCTCCGACCAGACCGTCCAAGAGCATTAACACGGTTCATCAAACTTCATTATAGGGCAAACCGAAATAGGGTGTCAACCTTGGGCGTTTAATTTACGATAGTCCGTGCAATTGAAACACCCCCGCGGCGGCCATGCGCTGCGAGGCTGATATATTTCTTCCTATGCAAGAAATTATGTATGAGCCGGGGAAATGCCGGTTAATGCGCCTAAGCGGCGTCCGCCCATCAGGTGATAGTGCACGTGGAACACCGTTTGTTCCCCATCGCGACCGCAGTTGTTGATTAACCGATAACCGCTCTCCGCAATGCCCAGCTTGGCCGCGGCCTCTTTAGCCGCTTTGTGCATCTCGCCAATCAGCAGCAGGTCCTCATCCTCGATATCGTTCATGGAAGCGATATGCTTCTTCGGAATGATCAAGACATGAACCGGCGCTTCCGGGTTGATGTTTTGAAATACGAGCACCTTATCATTCTCGAGTATCTTCGTGGAAGGAAGCTCACCCTCTACGATTTTACAAAAAACACAATCCATTCGCGGTTACCCCTTTCATACGTGTACATGCTTTTATCATATAAGAAAACGGGCAGTGCGTCCAATCGATGGAAGATGATCCATAAAAAAAAGAGAAGCACCCCTGGAACGCAGCTGTCCAGTAAGGAGGCGCTTCATCACGAGAGCAAGGGAAAAGAAAGGAATCTCTCATGATCAAGCGCCAGCCCGGTGCTTCTTCTATATGTCGGCTTATCTGTACTATAACAGTGCCTTGTTGCTGTTTCCGTGATTTAAATCACACCGCCTTATGTTTTGCGGCTACATCGATTCAATTGTTATCCGGGATCCCGCTCCCGCCTGTTCCGCCGGCTGTACCACCAGCTTGCGCGGCAGGCGGGCCCGAAGCTCGGGTACATGGCTGATGATGCCGACGGTTAGCTTATCGGTATGGAGGCGCTCAAGCGCGGTGATGACCGTCTCCAGCAGCTCCGGATCCAGCGTGCCGAACCCTTCGTCGAGGAAAAAGAATTGCAGCGGATATTGCCCGCGCAGCTGGATTTGGGCGGAGAGCGCCAAAGCCAAGGCCAATGAGGTCAGGAACGTCTCGCCGCCGGATAAAGTGGATACCGGACGCCGGACGCCGCCGTTGGCATCGTCCCGAATGACAAAGCCTCCGCCGGAATCCACCTCAAGCGAGTAGCGCTGCTTGGTCAAATAGCGAAGACGCTGGGAGGCCGACTGGCTCACCTGCATCAGCTGTTCTTCCGCAATATATTCAACAAACGCGTTGCCGCGCAAGCAGGACTGCAATTTGGACAAGCGCTCGCTCTCTCGCTGGAGGTTTAGGCGCCGCTCTTCCAATTCCATGAACCGGATGTGACGCTGGTTCAAGTCTTCCAAATCCCGCTCCGCCCGGGCTCTCGCCTGCAGCGCTTCCTCATCGGATGCACGTGCTGCCTGAAGCTCGGCTGTGCACCGTTCCCAGTCCTCTTCTTGGAACGGGCGGGAGCCAAGCTTCAGTTCGACGTCGCGAAGCCTCAGCGTCCATTCCCGCTGCCCGTCCCGATGCGCTTTCACGAGCTGGGCACATCGTTCGCTTTCTTCCGGGGTCAAGCAGGCTTCCATGACGGCATGCTCCGTAGCGAACGGAGAGGCGGCCAGCTGGTTCTCCCAGGCAAGCTTGGCAGCCCCGTGCTGCTCCTGCGCGGCTATTTCCGCCTGTTCCGCAAGCGCCGCTTCCTTGGCTGCATGCCGAGCCGTCTCCTCTGCCTTCCTGCATTCGCTCCTGGCTTGTTCCGCGGACTCCTTCAGCAGCTTCATCCTGGTCCTGCACTCGCCCAGCATTTCCTCGGCCGACCGGTCTCCGATCCAAGCCTGAAGCCGCTCTTCTTTATCCTTCAGGCCATCCGCCTTTCCTTCCCGCTGCGCATCCCATTGAATCAGCAGCTTTTCGAGCTCAAGCAGCTGCTGCTCCAAGCGGAGGACGGCCTCCTTTTTCTCTTCGATGAATGGAACGCTGCGCTCGAGCCCTTCCTTAATCGATTCGGATTCCGCGTCCTTCTCCTGCATGAGCTGAAAACGGGCAGCTGCCTCTTCCAAAGGAAATTCCGGATTGCTTTCCTGCCAGGAAGCCAAAATGTCCGCAGCTTCGATTTCCAATCCGGCTAACTGATCCCGCATCTGGTGCTCTGCCGCTTGTCCATTCTCCAGCGCGGCGCTCTGTTTCATAAGCTCCTGCCGACATGCCAGAAGACTCTGTTGTGCCTTGGAAACTTCAGCTCGGCATTGCCCGATGGCAGCAGCTTGAACATCAGCCGCTTCTATAAGCCAGGCTGTATCCGAAGCAAGCTTTTCCGCGTCATACGGCCCTTCAGCGACAGGCATGGCGGATACCGCCGCTTCCATCGATCCGCTCTGCCTGAAGGAACTCGCGTCAATCAATTCGCCGTCTGCGAAAGTGTCGATCTGCGAACGCGATTGACTCGCCAGCGACTCCGCTTCGTTATGCTGCCCCCGCAGGGTCAATCTGGCTTCCTGAATTTGATGCGTGATCCGCGTCAGCCGGTCCATGTCCTCATCCAAAGTCTCTTCAGGCTGTCCTGCCGAAACGGCCGGTTGCGGATGATGCTGACTTCCGCACACGGGACAAGGCTCGCCTTCCCGGAGCTCGGCGGCCAGCGAAAGGGACAACGCATGAAGCTGTCTGTCCCGAAGCGATCGGCTCATCGCCTGGCTTACCTCGACTGCGGCAGCGGCGATCCGATCGGCAAATGCCGATGCTTCGGCTGCGTCACGCTGCAAGCTGTCAGCCTGCATGGAGAGCTGTATGTAGTCGCGCTGCAGCTCCTGCTCCTGCTTCTGCATGGTGCCCACTCTGGCCTCGAGCTCCCTCAGCTTGCCCTCCTGCGATTTCAGTTCAAGCTCGGACTTTTGCTTCTGCCTGCGGACAGCCTCAAGGGCTTGAACCTTCTGCATCGCCAGATGAAGCGCCTGGCGCTCCCCTGAACGGGTCTCCAGCCCTTTCAGCTTGCCCTGCAGCTCCTCCTGCCGCCTGCGGCCTCGTTCAAGCAGCTCCTGCTCCTTATGAAGCAGAGCGGTTATCCCTTCGCGCTCTTGGCGCGCTTTCGTTCGCTGCGCATCCAGCTTGGCCAGTTCTTCCCGTAATGCATCACGTTCCCGCTGCAATAAAACGGCCTGCTCCAGCTGCTGCTCCCGAAGCACCAGCTTCGGTTCCTCGGCCCGAAGCGCAGCTTGGGCGGCTTCATCCGCCTTCACAGCCTGCTCGGCTGCCTGCTGGGCGGACGCGGCTTGCGCCAGGAGCCCTTCGGCAGTCCGCCGCCGCTGATCCCATGCCTTGCCGGATTCGCGCCATGCCTCAAGCGCGGGGAGAACGGCGGCCGCAGCCCCTGTCAGCTCAAGGCGGCGTTCCAACCGCTGCATCTCTTCCTCATGCTGGGCAAGCTCGTCCAGCTTCCCCTGCAGCCGCCGCTTTTCCATATCCAGCTCGCGAATTTTTCCCATTGCTTCATGGGCTTCCATGGCGGCTTGGAGATGATTGCGGGAAAGCATCGCGTGTTTCTTGGCATGTTCCAGCACCGCCGTCGCTTCCGCCAAAGCTTCCTTGCCTGCACTTCCAAGACCCTGCTGTTCCGCTTCGACCGATTTCAGAGAACCCTCCGTATCCTTAACACGGCGGCTGAGCTTGATCGCAAGCTGATCCCCGTACCGTTCCAAATGGAACAACCGCTGCAGCATCTGCCGGCGTTCGCTCCCCTTCAGGGAAAGGAATTCGGCGAACTTTCCCTGCGGAAGCACGACCGCCCGGGTAAAATCGTCCATTTTGAGCCCGATTTTCTCTTCGACGCAGCGGGTGACCTCGGCCAATTTATCCGCCACCACCTGATCCCCTTCGGGGGTAACGCGAATGAAACGGCTCACCGTATTGCTGATGGAAAGCTCATTAACCCGTTTGAACCTGCGCTCTACCCGGTATCGCTCCAGCCCGGCTGCGGAAGACAACTCAAACGTAAAGGAGACGGACAGGCCGTCCTCCGAGTGGTTCATGATGCCCTGGGTTCCGTTAACCGCGCGCTCCACTTTTCCGTACATGGCTAAGGTAATCGCATCCAGCAGCGTGGATTTCCCGCTGCCCGTCGGTCCGAAAATACCGAAGAGCCCGGTTTCGCACAACGTTTCGAAATCAATCTCCTGCGTGCTTCGGTAGCTCTGCAGTCCGGATAACTTCAACAAAATCGGCTTCATTCTAAGACTTCACCTCCGTTCCGTCAGACTCAGACTCCTCTTCCTCAACCAGCTCCAGAAACAAATCGACCAGGTGATCCTCAGGCTCAGCCCCCCCGGTTTGCCGTTGGTAGAACTTTCGGAACAGTTCCGGCAGCGGCAGCCTTGAGCGCTCGCTCTCCAGCTCCAACGCTTCCATCTCCGGGTATACCGGACGAATGTGGACGATGCCGTCCCGGCTCTTGCGCAGCCGCTGAATATCCGCAAGCCCCATGGCCTCCGTTAAGGATACCTCCAGATCAATGAAGGCCTCGGGATCGCGCCCCTCATCCAGCCAGCGGTAGACTTCATCCAAGCCGCCTTTGGCTTTCCATCGGACAAGCGGGCGGCCGCTGCTGAGAAACAGCTCCTCAATCACGGGAGCTCCTCCCGGCGATACGTCAACCATGGTCACCGATTTCGCCTGTCCCGCTTCCGAGAAGCTGTAGGCCAGCGGAGATCCGCTGTAGCGGATCATCCCCTCCCCTTTCACAGCCTGGGAACGATGCAGGTGACCCAGCGCCGTATAGGCAGCGCCGACAGCGAGCGCCGACGGATCGACCGTGTACGCTCCCCCGACTTGAATCGGACGCTCGGAATCGCTCTCGACGCCGCCAAGGACATAGATATGGCTCATCGCCAGATTGACCGTCTGCGGAGAAAATTCCCTTGCCATCATCCTCATCAGTTTTCCGACTCTGTCGCTGTAGGCGCGGCGAAGCTGATCCTCATCCCCGTCGACCGATAACAGCTCGTTGAGCCTGGCCTCTGACGGGTAGGGCAGAGCTGCGATCTTGGCCGTTTCTCCGGTACGGGCTGTGGCAACCGTTACCGCATCGGCGATAGGTGTCCCTATCAGCGTGATGCCTCTGGCTGCAACAAGCGGCGTAACGGATGCAACCCGCTCCGGCTGATCATGGTTGCCTGCAATGACCACCATGGGGCGGCCTCCCTCCGTAAGTCTGGCGGCCGCTTCGTAAAACAGCTGCTCGGCTGACGCAGGCGGATTCACGGAATCATAAACATCCCCCGCCATGAGGATCAGGTCCGCCTGCTGATCGTCCGCCAGCTTAACCAGTTCATCCAGAAAGCGCTCCTGCTCGGCAAGCCGGCTTCGGCCTTCGAGCGTGCGCCCCAGATGCCAGTCCCCGGTATGCAAAATACGCATCGATAATCTCCTCTCCCGCTTCAAACGTCTAACAAAACATAACTTACCGAAGGGTTATACCTGTACGGCATGTCCCCCATCAAAAAAGTACAGCCATTTCTCATGCACAGGTTCGCCTAAAATATCCTCCAAAGCCTTTGCATACAGGTCCAGCTGAAAACGATACTGGTCAGCCAAGGCCGTCAGGCCGCCGCGATGCTCCAGCACCCGGTCGGTCTTATAATCAAGCAGCACAAGGCGGCCGTTATGCCTGAACATGCAGTCCACAACCCCTTGGATCAGCACCGTTTCGTCCCGCAGCAGCTCCATCTCGGGCAATCCTTGGGCCGAGTGTTCCGATATCGGGTCCAGAAAAGCCAGCCCCTGATAAGCTTCTGCCGCTGGGAGTGCATAGGAAAACGGCATCTCGCGCCAGACATCTTCTGCTGACAGCACCCGTTTTCCAAGGTCGCAATCAAAAAGGCTGCTAATCTCGGCTGCTTCCACCGCGGAAGCCTGCTCACCGGTGATGATCTCCTTTTCCACCAGGTAACGGATGGTCTCTTCGATCTCCGCTGTCGGTTCTGCAGCGTCTTCCAGCCGTTGAAGCGGCAGATGCTGCATGATGGTATGATAGACGGTTCCCCGCTCGGCGGGCGTCAGCTTCGTGGACTCCATAAATTTCGGCCGCCGCAGGCTCAGCGTGAAGGAAGTGCTTGCGTCGATACTTTCCCTGCTCTGGCGTTTCACGGCCCGTTCCTCCAACAAATCCAAGGAGGGGCTGTCCTGCAGGGCAAGCAGCTTTTTCATCTCCGTTACGGACGTTTTGGCCGATATTTGACTGACCGCTTCATAACGATAATTCCACGACAACCGCTGATCGATGGAAGCCCGCTGAACCCGCTGAACATCTGTCCCCTCCTCTTCCGCTTCGGCAATCGCAGATTCCGGAACAGGCTCGAGCCTGCGCAGGGCATTCAGCTTCATCATCCGATTTTCGCTGTCCGCCTGAACGTCATCGCTCATGCCGGTCATGCCCTGCGCCAGGGATTCCGGCGTTTCAATCGAGAATATCCATTGCGATCGGTCTGCCGCTAACGCGCGCGAGCTCGTCTCCTCCGGCAATCCCGCCTGTCCGCGGAGCGGGCCCGCAGACGGATGCCGTATCACGGCCGGACCGATCCAATCGAGGTAGCTCCGTCCCCGGGCAAGGACGTAATCCGGCAGAAGCAGCTCCGGGTTAAAATCGGCCTGTGCCCAAGCGGACACCTTTTTCGGCAAATCCTTCACCGTGCCGACCAGGATCATCTTCTCTTTCGGCCGTGTAAGCGCAACGTAGAGCACCCGCATCTCCTCGGCCAGCAGCTCCAGCTGCGATCTGCGCCGAATCGCCAGGTTTGGCAGCGTCGGGTAGCTTACGCGCATGCCTTCATCCACGAACTTCGGTCCGAAGCCAAGCTCCTTATGCATCAGGAAGGGGGCGTTCAAATCCTGTTGATTGAAATTTTTGGACAATCCCGCCACGAACACGACCGGAAACTCCAGGCCCTTGCTCTTGTGAATGGTCATCAGGCGCACCGCGTTGCCCTGGCTTTCCGTGCCTCCGGCCGTGCCAAGATCCCCGCCGCGCTCGCGGAGACGCGAGATAAAGGTCAGAAAACGGAAGAGCCCTCTGGAGGCCGTGTCCTGTTCATACTGCACGGCCCGGTCATATAGGGCGGTCAGATTGCCCTGACGCTGCTTGCCGCCGGGCAAGCCGCCAACCCAATCCAAATATCCGGTTTCGCTGTAGATCCCCCAGATCAGATCGCTCAGGCTTCCCTGACGCGCTTCCTGCCGCCAGCGCTGCAGCCGATCCATAAACAATCCAAGTTTGGCGCCAAGCTCCGCCGATATTTCGATAGCATGGCCTTCCGCCGTTAGCGGGGCATCCGAAAGATGGCTGCCTGCTACGAGTTCATGACCGGCGGCGGCTTCGGCCAGGCCTTCCAGTCCTGCGCCCGGCGTCCATTTTCCGTCGACGAAGTCCCTAGGGCGTGCCGAATCCATGACCGGCGGCGCGACGCTTAACGAGACCGCCGCCTTCAGCGCATCGTAATAAGTCCCTTTCGCGCACAGGCGCACCTGTGCCATCTCTTCCTCGGATAATCCGAGAATGGGCGAGCGCAATACCGAAGCCAAAGGAATGTCCTGCCGCGGATTATCGATCACCTGCAGCAGCGATAAGATGATCTCCACTTCCGTAGCCTGAAAGTATCCCTTGTTCTGCTCGCCGAATGCCGGTATTCCCTCCTGCCTTAATTCCTCAATAATTAACGTTGCCCAAACCATGGCGGATCGCAGCAAAATGACCATGTCTCCATACCCGGCGGGCCGCATCGTTTTCAACCCTTTATCGTAAACCATGAGCGGCTTTCCGCTTTCGCCTGTCATTTCGCGGATTTTGCGGGCGATGGCACGGGCCTCCAGCTGGGCGGTTTCCATTTCGAGCGCCTCGGCCTCAAGCTGAACCCCGTCCTCTTCGGAAGCCGATTCATCGGACTGCTCCTCCGGACCTTTTCCGGCACGGTCGATCAGCAGCATTTCGGGCATGTAGGGATTCGCGCCTCCGTTCGTTTCCCGTTCCGGAAAAGAAGCTCCGCATACAAGCTCGGCCCGTTCATCATAGGCAATCTCGGCTACCGATTCGTTCATGATCTGCCGGAACAGCAAATTGACGGCGTCCACCACTTCCATCCGACTGCGGAAATTACGGGCCAGATCAATTCGGATGCCCGTTTGGGACGTGCCTGTCCCGGAAGAAAACGTCTTGTACTTATCGAGAAACAGTCCCGGTTCCGCCAGACGGAACCGATAAATACTCTGCTTCACGTCGCCGACCATAAACCGGTTGCCCGGCATTTCCCGGGAGATCAATCGTACGATGTCTTCCTGCACGCTGTTCGTATCTTGATATTCGTCCAGCAGCACTTCATCAAACTGCTCGCGGTATTCCATCGCCGCATCGGAAGGCATCATATGTCCCGGCACGGAATCGGGATGGCGAAGTATATGGAGGCAGTAATGCTCAAGGTCGTTAAAGTCGACCATGCCTTTGGCCGCCTTGGCCTCCCGGTATCGCTCGCCAAAGGCGATAACCGTCTCGGACAGCTCCATCATCAGCGGCGCTGCCGTGTGAAGCTCCCGCAAAAACTCCGATGCCGGACGGCCGAACAATGCATTTTTCAGCTCATTCACGATTTTCTTCACGTTGTCGCGCAGTTCCTTGACCTGCTCCTGCAGCTCCGGCAGCACCTCATCCTTCCGAACGGATTTAAGCTTGCCAAAAGACGCCTCGCGGAAAATGCCGTACAATGATTCCCACGGCGAAGTATCGATGGCCTCCAGCAGGGAAGCCACCATTCGCAAGTCCTCATCGAGATTGTCCGCATACGGTGTTGGCCCTCCCGGCTGCATGGCAATTGCCTTGGCTTGCTGCAGCAGCCCTGCCGCTCCGTTCAAAGCCAGGCGTGCATCAGCCAAGATGCTCTGGACCCATGGCGTGTTACCAAGGGCTTCCGTATCGGCCACCTGAAAGCCGGCGGCTGTCTCCCTAAGCCAGTGTGACGGCCATGAATGGCTGCGGGAGAAATCGTATAGACGCTGCACGAGACGGTACAGCGCATCGTCCGTTCGCTCGCCGCTGAACCAGTCCGCCAAGCGCAGAAACCGACTTTCCGGGTCCCCCTCCGCCTCTCCGTATTTCTCTTCGAACAGCTCCTCCAGCATATCCTGCCGCATTAAATCCGCCTCATGTTCGTTCAGGATGCGGAATCCCGGATCCAGCGGTATCAACTGATAATATCGCCGAATGACTTCCATGCAGAAGGAGTGCAGCGTTGTAATCGACGCTCTTCCAAGCAAAGCGAGCTGACGCCGGATATGCTCATTGTCCGGATCCCGGTCCAGCTCACGGTCCAGCGCTTCCCGGATCCGTCCCCGCATTTCGGCAGCGGCGGCTTTCGTGAAGGTAGCCACAAGCAGCCGATCTACGCTGAACCCGGCGGCATCGTCCAGGATTTTGCGAATGATCCGTTCAACCAGCACGGCGGTTTTCCCTGAACCTGCCGCAGCTGCAACCAGCATATCGTCGCCCGACAACGCAATGGCTTTCCACTGGTCGTCGCTCCACATGCTTCCCTCGGGTTTTGCTATCATCTCTCTCACCGGCTCTCTCCTCCCTTCGGATGTCCAAGCATATCCCACACCTGATCTTTGCCCGGTTTGCCCAGCAGCTGGTATTCGCTGCCCTCAATCGCGTCGTCGAACTGACATACGGGCCGGAAAGAACAGAACGTGCAGGCGGTCTCCTGCTGTATCCGGTACGGTTTAATCGCGACATCGCCGCCTGTGATGCGGGAGCCGATGTTCAGCATGTTCTCCCGCACGGCGGACAACAGGGTCTCCCACTGGTCAGGCGTTGCCACGGCCGCGCTGCTGTAGAAGCTGCCGTCCGTTTTGACGGCGACGGGCAGGATGGCAGAGTGCCCTTTTTCAAGGAACGAATCCATGAGGGACACCGCTTCGCGGTCTGCCAGGAGCAGGCCTTTCATTTTGTAGCGCTTGAGCAGCTCCTCCGCCGCCTGCTCCGGCGTCATGCCGTTGGCGGACTGCAATACCGGATCATGCACGTGGAAGTACAAGGTTCCCGCAGGCAGGGCCTGCTCGCCCAGCCATTCCTCCGCAAACGTCAGCAGCACGTCCAGATAGGTCAGCATCTGCAGGGATAGGCCGTAATAGACCTCATGCAGCCGCAGATCCTTCTGGCTCGATTTATAATCGATGACCCGAAGCATGATGCCATGCTCGCCTCGGGCCATGTCGACCCGGTCTATGCGCCCGACAATCTCCATCTTGGTCCCGTTCGGCAATTCAAACGCCAGGGGTGGCAGCGGCTTTCCGGGACCGAAATCAAGCTCAAGGCCGATCGGCTCGAATTTGCCGCGCCTCGCCTGCTCTCCCAATATGACCGACGCTCTGCCCACGATGTTTTTAAGCTTGCGCGAAATATAGCCGTACCGCTTGGAGCTGAGCAGGATTTCACCCTGCAGCATGGGTGCGAGCCGATCCACGGTCGCTTCCGCTTCGCGCAGGCATTCCTCGGCGGTCAGGTCTCCCCAGCTTCGATGCTGCGATTGGAACTTGACGGCCATGCTGCTCAAGGCAGCATGGAACAGCTGTCCGATGTCGGGAGCCTGAAGCCTGTACAGCTGCCGATCTTTCAGCTTCAAGCCATGGGAGGCAAAATGGGAGAACGGGCAGGCAACAAAGCGCTCCATCCGGGATACGCTTGTCCGCAGCTTCGTTCCGTACAACTGTCTGCTGGTTTCCAGCTTGAGAGGCCGGGCTTCATTCCGGTAAGACAAGGAGGAGAGCATGGTCGTAAGGCGGGGCCGCAAACCCGGCTGCTCCGCATACCAGTTGTAAACATGCCACCACAAATCCGGGATCTCCTCCCCATTCCTCCAGTCGCGAAGCCGGCCGGCTAAATAAGCAAGCGTCTTGTCCGGACGGACCGCATAACCCCCCTGCTCAAGGGCCGATTGCCCGGCATGCGGTCTTGGAAACAAAAGCTCCTCTTCCAGCTGGAACATCATCTTCAGATGCCGCACCACCTCGGATGGCAGTAACGGCTTGCCTTCATCATCCGCTGCAGGGTAGCTGACCCACAGCTGTTTGCTGGCCGAAGTCAGCGCATTGTAGATCAGAAACCGTTCATCCAGCAGTCTTCGGGATATGCTCGGGGCAAGCTCCAGCCCGCGGTCTTCAAGACGAACTCGTTCCGGCTCGGTCAGGATGCCGTCATCCTGGAACTGGGCAGGGAGCACGCCGTCGTTAATGCCGAGGAGAAAAGCATATTTCACCCCGCCCGTCCGCGTCCGGTCCATGCTGCCGATGAGCACCTGGTCCAGAGACGGAGGCACAAGAGCCATTTTCATTTCCGTAAGTCCCGTACCCAGCACGCCGGTAAACAATTCGGTGCTTAGCTTCTCCGCGCCCATCATCTCGACGATTTGGTCGAGCAGGCCGAGCACGGCTCCCCATACCTGGCGATGTTCCCGGGCTTCCTCAGGGCGCCCGGCATCCAGTGCAGCCCGGCTTAACAGCTCCAGCTTCTCGGGCACAGCGCACTCCTCCAGCAGCCGATAGACCGCGGTGCTCTGATCCATCGCGCTCGCAGCCTTTTTCATCCGCTTCTCGAACGCATGCAGCGGTTCCGTTATCACCTTCCTGGCGTACTCGATCGCGGCCATGCCGTCCTGATTGCGGATCTCGCTTTCCCCCTCTTCTAAAGAGAGGCTCGGAATTCCCTTCCAGGGACGGCCATCCGTCCAGCGCGTGCCCTGGATCCCGGAGGCCAGCACATGGTTTTCCAGACGATCCATGTCCTCACGGGTAAGCGAACCGTCCAGCGGCAGCAGCAGATCCGTCTTCACGCAGCGGAATACGTCCTCATAACGCCACCGGCGACCGATGACATCAAGCGCAGAGCGAATGAACTCGACCAGCGGATGGTGAAGCTCGCTCCGCTTCTGATCGAGAAAATAAGGAACGCCGTATTCCCTGAACAAAGGACCCATCAGATGCTCATAGTCCCCCATATTCCGGACGAAAACAGCCATTTCGCGGTATCTTGCCCCTTCCTCCTGTGCCAGCCGCAGCATTTCGCGCAGAGCTCCTTCGATTTCGGCCCGGCGATGGCTGGCAGCGTGTAAAAGCAGACCTTTCCTCCCGCGGTTTGGACTGCTCGCTGTGTCTGGGCCTTCATCCGGTTCCGCCCAGCGTCTCTTCCGATCATAACCGCGCTCGAGATGGGCAAGCATGGAAGATTCCTGAAACCGCGGCAGAACATCGGGATGAAGAATGCGGTGCTCCGCCTCCAGCCCGATCTCATCGATAATCCCTTTGAGCTTTATGTACGTCACCGCAGTAGGATGAAAGAGATCCAGCTCATGCGGAACCGTCCCGTTCTTGTAAGGCTTATCCAGCGTCAGCGCGATCGTCACCCGCTTGGCGTGTGCGATGATCTCCCGCAGCACCCGGTACTCCTGCGGCGTAAAGCCGTGGAAGCCGTCGATCCAGATGTCGGCACGCTTGATATATTCCGATTCGGTCACACCCTCAGCCAATGAGACCAGCGTGTCTTCCTCATCCATGTAAAAGCGTGAAATTTCAAGCTCGAAATCGCGAAAGACCGTCACGATGTCCTCCAGCTTCCGCCGCAGCATCGGTGAATTCCCGGAGCCGGATACCATCTGTCCCAGCTGCTCCTCCACGCATGAGGCGTCAATGCAATAGCGCTTCATTTCCGTGTACAGCTCGCTCAGCTTGCCGACAAAGCCATGCTGCTCTCCCGAGGCACCGAACATGTGGAGCTCTTCCTTGCGCCTCCGCAGAATTTTATACAGGAGCATACGCTTTCCTTCCTCGCTGATCGCCACTTTCGCGGCTCCGCCGGTTTCCTGCATGACCCGGTAAGCCAGACGGCGGAAGCTAAGCACCTGCGCGCGCATCATTCCGCGAATGCCTCCCGCATTGACGAGCGCGTGCTCTGCTTCATAGGACCCTTGCTCCGGAACGATCAGGATCATCGGATCCCCCTTGGGATTATGCTCCAACCGTTCGATCATCTCTTGGCGGATCGACGTGCTCTTGCCGCTGCCCGACCTGCCGATAACAAATTGAACGCTCATGCTATGCCTCCTTTACATCTTGCCGAAAGAGACTCATTCACCTTCAAAACCAGCTGCTTATCAGGTGAAATCATGCCCTTTGAATCTAGTAGTTCAAGATCAAAAATGTATGTCAAATCTTGCGTGATGGTTCGACCCTATCAAAAAAGATGCTGATTACTAGTATAACATAAGTCCTGATTGGTGGAACATACGTTTGGATTTCATTCCCATTCCCAACGATTTCGGACATATAAAAAAGGACCCTGCCATCGTGGTTATCCACCATTGCAAGATCCTTTACATGAACCGCCAAACGGGGTTGTCTACAGTTTTGATTTGCTGCGCACTTCAAAGACGGCGAATTTCAAATAATGTCCCTCGTCGACCCCGAGAATTTGCGGATGGTCCTTGCCGGCCGCACGCCATTCCACCAATCTCAGAATTTTGCCGGCATCCTTCGCCGCATCCTGGATCGTCTCCAGGAACAAATCCGGCCGCATATGGTACGAGCAGCTTGCCGTAACCAGATATCCACCCTCGTTGACCAGCTTCATGCCGTGGAGGTTGATGTCCTTGTACCCGCGGCAAGCCCCCTTGACGGCCGACCTGGTTTTGGCAAACGCCGGCGGGTCCAGAATGACCACGTCCCAGGATCGCCCCCCGCCCGCGGTCAACGGTTTCGAGGTATCCACTTTCTGGTCCCCTTGTGCACGCAGCTCGCGCTCTTCCAAACCCTTTACCTGGCTGCGCAAATATTGGAAGGCGTCATCCACCACAAATTCCACGCGATCCTGGAATCCGTTCAATTCCACGTTCTCTTTGGCGCTTTCGATGGCATGCTCCGATATGTCGAGACAGGTGACTTTCTTGGCGCCGTATTTGCATGCATGCAGCGTGAAGCTGCCCGTATGCGAAAAGCATTCCAGCACCGTTGCGCCGTCCCAATACGGGAACGTAACTTCTTTTCCGCTTTTGTTCACCGGCAGGGTCTTCGTCTCGCCATCCCGCTCCACGGGCTGAAGCGTAATCCCGCTGCGGCTTCCCCAACCGGTCATTAACGGTTTGATGGATGCCCGGTTCTCCCGCTGATCAAAGAAATATCCGGTCTTCTGACCTTCTTCGATATCCACTTTGATCTTCAAGCCGTTCTCCGTCACGATGACGTGGCGGGGACACTCCCCGTAAAGAGTTCCCTTGCGCTGTTCCAGCCCTTCCAGTTCCCGGATGGAAACGTCGCTGCGCTCGTAAATTCCTTTCGGCTGTACCACTTCGACAAGCGCCTCCACGATGTCCGCACGGCATCGATCCATGCCCAGCGTCAGTAGCTGCACGACCAGCACGTCGGCAAAACGGTCCACGATCAGCCCCGGCAGAAAATCAGCCTCGCCGTATACCAGCCGGTAAGCATTCTCTCCTCCGATAAACCGCTCCCGGTGTTTCAGGCATTCCTGGAATCTGGCTGCGAAAAAAGCCTTGTCCATCGCCTCGACCGGCTCATACGAAACGGTGCGCACGGTGATTTGTGATAACGGATTGTAATACCCGGAGGCAAGAAAACGGCCTTGGTGGTTGAACACCGATACGATATCGCCCGGCTCGGGCTCGCCCTCGACAGAAGCAATCTCGCTTTTATACACCCAAGGGTGCCCCTGCTCCAGTCTCTTTTTTCGACTGCGCTCCAAAATAACCGATGGCACTGTATTTCACTCCTTAAAGTTATCCCCTGGTTTATTGCAATAGGCATGCATGTCCGCCAAGGGTCATATACGTAATTAAGAAAAACGTCGACCGACGTGCTTTCACAGTTACCCGACCGCGTGAAGAGATCGTTTTCTTGCGATGATCGATGACTTTCGGCTTTGCTGGAAACTCCGCTCCCACCTTATTTTACAAAAAGGAGAACATCATGCTATCCACGCTCTGGTTTCCCGTCTGTTATGGTCTTGTCCTGTTTCTGTTCGGCATGAAGGTCATGGAGGTCGCCCTCCAACGCTGGGCCGGACCGCTCTTGCATAAGTGGCTCCATAAAGCGACATCCACGCCCCTGAAAGGCATGATTGCCAGCACGGCGGTCACGGCCCTGCTGCAGAGCAGCACCGCCGTAACCGTGCTGGCGATAGGCTTTGCCAATGCCGGATTGTTAAGCCTGTCCGGTACCTTGGGCGTTATTCTCGGCACGAACATCGGCACGACGGTAACCACCGAACTCATCAGCCTGCAGATCGGACAAGCCGCCATGCCTCTGCTTGTCCTCTCGCTGATGCTGTGGGTCGGAGCCGTTCTTGTCAGCGAGCGCGTACCTGCGAGTCACGACAAGTTAAAAAACCAGTTGATCCGCAGCCAATTTTTATGCCTCGCTGTCGCCGGATTTTCGCTGGTGCTGCTCGCGATACAAATCATGCAATCCATTGGGCCGACCCTTCAAAGCCTCGGGTTGTTCCAATGGTTTCTTGACCACGCCTCGCAAAGCGTCCTCTGGGGCATTGCAGCCGGTGCGATCCTGACGGCTTTGATGCACAGCAGCGCCGCCGTCATCGCCATGGCTATGGGGCTCGCTGCCAGCGGAGCGCTGCCTCCCGAGATCGGCGTCGCGATCGTGCTGGGCTCCAATGTCGGCACCTGCGTGACGGCGCTCATCGCAGCGATTGGCAGCAGCCGCGCCGGACGATTCGTGGCTTGGTCCCATTTGGGGCTTAATATCGGCGGAGTCCTGCTCTTTATTCCGTTCACAGCGGGATTAACCGCCGTATCCGGATGGTTAGCCGCAGATCCGGCCGGACAAATCGCCCATGCGCAAACTCTGTTTAACATCGTATGCTCGCTGATCGCGCTACCTCTATGCTATCTGCCTTTCTGGAATAAGCGGTTGCAGTCCTAAAATTTCATATCTTCATCCGCCGGAATAGCGACTTCAAGCAGCATCAGCGCTTTACGCAGGATGATATCGTTGTTATTGTACCCGTTGCTCCGCTGCTTCCTCCATGCGGCAAGAGGCTCGAACCAGTCCACCCCGTTGATTTCCTCGATTTGGGGTTTTAGGATGCCTCCTTCTGCCTTAACCAGGTAGTAGTGAACTTCCTTGTCGACCTGGCCGAATTCGGGATGATGGTATTTATATGCAATAATGTCCACTGGAGAAGTGATGGATCCGACTATACCTGTCTCCTCGCGTATTTCTCGGAGAGCCGTCTGCTCGACGGATTCACCGGCTTCCATCTTGCCTTTGGGAAGCGAGGTTTTTCCATAACGGTCCAAAATGAGCTGGATCTGAAGCGCCCCTTCATGATAACGGTATACAACGCCGCCCGCGGAAATTTGTGTATATGCCATGTCCTGTTCCTCCTTCATGTACAACAAGGACTCCACTTCCGGTAGCCAGGAAATGAAATCCTTGTCTGGTATGGCCGCTATGGAATATTACTGGGCAGCTGCCTTTAATCCATGATCCATGACGCTGAGGAGTTCGCCCTCGCATTCATTTACACCGGCTTTGGTTACTTTTACGCGGCACAGCTTGCCTTCGAGATCAGGCGATCCGTTGAATACAAGCTGCAGGTAGTTGTCGCTGTAACCCTGCATCTTTCCGCCTTTGGGAGCACCCTTGTATTCGCGCTCCGGTATCACGTTCAGAATCTGGCCCACGAAACGCTCGGCATAAGCAAGCTGGAGCTGCTCCGACAAGTCGATCAGATCGTGCACACGCGCATTCTTCACTTCCTCGTCCACCTGATCCTCCATTCGTGCCGCCGGCGTGCCGGTACGCTTCGAATACGGGAATACATGCATTTCCGAGAACTGAATCGCCTTCATCAGGTCATATCCGTTCCGGAACATTTCCTCCGTTTCGCCAGGGAAGCCGACGATGACGTCCGTCGTAATGCCCACATCCGGCATCGCTTGACGAATCAGGCCCATCTTGTTATAGAACTCTTCCGTCGTATATTTACGGCGCATCCGTTTCAGTACCGTATCATCCCCCGCTTGGAGCGGAATGTGAAGATGGCGGCACATTTTACTGGAGCGGTTCAGCACGTCCAGCATCTTCTCATCGATCTGGCTTGCCTCAATGGAGCTGATGCGGATCCGTTCCAAACCGTCAACCCGGTCAAGGTCCCACAGCAAATCGGACAATCTGTAATCCTCGAGATCATCCCCATATCCGCCGGTGTGGATACCGGTCAGCACGATTTCCTTATAACCCGCTCCGACCAGCTGATGCGCCTGCTTGATGATGCTCTTCGGATCACGGCTTCGCGACAAACCGCGGGACCAAGGGATGATGCAGAACGTGCAGAAGTTGTTGCATCCGTCCTGAATTTTCAGAAATGCACGAGTACGTTCCGCGAAATCCGGTACGTCCATTTCCTCGAATACCCGGGTCTTCATGATATTACGCACGGCGTTAATCGGCTGGCGCGTCTTTTCGATGTCATGAATGAAATCCATGATTTTCTCGCGATCCTGGTTCCCGATGACAAGATCCACGCCCGGGATATCCAGAATTTCCGCTGGCGAGGTTTGGGCATAACAGCCCGTTACGGCCACGATCGCCTCGGGATTTCGGCGAACCGCGCGCCGGATCATCTGGCGGCTCTTCTTATCCCCTGTGTTGGTAACGTGGCAGGTGTTAATCAAATAAACATCAGCGGTTTGTTCGAAGTCCACCTGGTCGTAGCCTTCATTCTTGAAGTATTGCCAGATGGCCTCGGTATCGTAAAAATTGACTTTGCAACCCAACGTATAAAACGCTACGGATGGCATGTTCAAACGCCCCCCATTTCTCCAGATTCGTATAGTGCGCAGGCCAGCGCCGTCATGCCGGCGGTCTCGCAGCGAAGGATCCGCCTTCCGAGTCCAACGGCTACGGCTCCCGCAGCTTCGGCCGCTCGGCATTCCTCTTCCGTAAAGCCGCCCTCGGGCCCAACGACCAGCAGCAAGCTGGCAGGCTTGGCCGATTCACGCAGCGCCTGCTCTGCAAAAGGCTTCAGCACGTCCCTCAGCTGGGAGCCCTGCTCTTTTTCATAACAAAAATATACGGCATCATAGCCGGAAAACGCTGCAAGCAGATTTTTCCACGTCAGAGGCTGTTCAACAGACGGAATCCGGTTGCGATGCGCCTGTTCAGCCGCCTCCTTCGCGATTTTGCGCCAGCGCTCCAGCCGCTTTCCTTCCTTTTTGGCATCGTACTGAACGATCGTTCTTTCCGACAGGAAGGGAACAAAGGACACCGCGCCGATCTCGGTGCACTTTTGGATGACGGTCTCCATCTTGTCGCCTTTCGGCAAACTCTGGGCAATGCTCACTTGCAGACGCGGTTCCTGCGACATCTCCATGGGTTCAATCACAACGGCAAACACGCTGCCTGCATCGATGCGCTCAATCTCCATCAAGGCCTCGCGGGATACCCCGTCGCTCACGATCAATTTATCGCCAAGCCTGCCTCGCATGACCTTGGCAATATGACGGGCATCGTCGCCCGTAATCTCAACACGGTCTCCCTCGAATTGTGCGGGAGTCACAAAATATCGCTGCATCTCTATCCTCACCTAACTCAAAAATCGCCAAACCCCATCATACAACTTTTCGCGCAAACTGACCAGAGTAAATCAGAGCCGGTAACCGCCGGTCATCATAATGAACATGTCCAAAAATTTGGAAGACAGTGCATGTGCCGCATCGTACAGGGGTTTGATCGTATAATCCTGGAACACAGGCAACAGTATGATCAACAGGAAGAAAAGGATCGACCATTGCTCAAACTTCTGAATCCTCGCGCTAAGACGCGGCGGCAGCGCATTCTCCAGAATCCGGTAGCCGTCCAGCGGAGGCAGTGGAACCAGATTGAACAGGCATAGAAAGAAATTGAGCAATATAAAAATATTAAAGAACAAATGCACCGCTTGATCCGTCTTGGTTAATCCGACAGGAGGAATCATCCCTGTTTGATACAAAATGGCATAAATGAGCGCCCCCAGTATTCCCAACAGAAGGTTGCTCAGCGGACCGACCGCAGCCACAATGATGCTCATGCGGCGCGGATTGCTGAAGTTCTCCCGATTGACCGGCACCGGCCGTGCCCAGCCGAAACCTGCAATCAGCAGGAGAAGAATCCCCAGAAAATCGAAATGCACCGCCGGATTCAGCGTGACCCTGCCCAGCAGCTTGGCCGTCGGGTCTCCGAATTTATTGGCAAAATAGGCATGCGAGAACTCATGCACGGTAAATGCGATGATCAAAGCAATCAGGTAAAAAGGAAGCTGCTCCAACGGGTAAAATAGCAGTTGGTCCAAAAAATCCATAATCAGTTCTTCCTCGCCACGAATGCAACCCAATCATCCTCGCGGCAAATATCCGCAATTTCGAAACCGGAAGCAATCAATGCCTTCTCCACGATCTCTTCCTTGTTCTTGTAAATGCCCGAAGCGATATAAGCGCCTCCCGGCTGAAGAGCCTGGTATACGTCGTCCACGAACAGCAGAATAACCTCGGCCAAGATGTTTGCCACCACGATTTGCACCGGCAGCGTCACGCCAAGATCCGAGTCATCGGACGAATCCGTGAGTACGGAGAGCAGATCGCTTTCCTTCACCGTAATCCGGTCTTCCAGGCCGTTCAGGCGGGTGTTCTCCGTCGCGCTGGATACCGCGACCGGATCGAGGTCAAGAGCCAGAATTCGTGAAGCGCCCAGATGCGCTGCGCCGATGGAGAGTATGCCTGAGCCTGTCCCGACATCGATGACTTCCTCTCCGCCCTTGATCACCATCTCCAATGTACGCAAGCATAACGAAGTCGTCGGATGCGTTCCTGTGCCGAAGGCCATGCCCGGGTCCAGCTCGATGATGGACTCGTGCTCGGATTCCGGGGTGTACTCTTCCCACGTCGGTTTGATGGTCAGCCTGTCGGAGACGCGGATCGGTTTGAAATACTGCTTCCAGGCCGTAGCCCAATCATTCTCGTCCACCGTCTTCATCTCATACCGCACTTCGCCCGTTTCGATACCGAATTCCTTCAGCTCATTGACGCGCGGCGTTATTTCATCGCGGATCGCTTCCAGGGTCACCGTCTCGTCGAAGTAACCTTTGATGACGGCCTGGCCTTCAGGAATATCGTTAAACGGAACGATCTCGTCAAACCACTGTCCCAGAGAGGTGTCCCGCTTTTTGTTCGTAGTACCGGACTCCTCGATCGAAACGCCCCCGGCTCCCGCTTCATGCAGGAAATTCGTAATCATCTCCACGGCTTCCTCCGTGGTATGTATCGTTAATTCACGCCATAACATGTGCAATTGTTCCTCCTCTTTCATACGTAAGTATCATTGTACTATATTGAGGACCCCGGATACAAAGTTTGCACTAAAATACCATGATAACTTTTCAAAGTCATTCATCAAATTCAAAAAAGCCCTGCTATAACCTCCATTAAAAGAAGGCAAGAGGGCTTTTCCACATTCCACATCGGTAGCGATTAATCTACATTTTTGCTGGTTTCATCCAAAATTTTCTTCAATTGGCGTTCATCCGCTGCCTCGCTTCTGCGAAGCGCTTCCACATCATCGTGATCGGCTTCCATAGCCGAAAACTCAACATCCTCCGCCTTGGCAGACTGCAGCGCAATCATCTTCTCGGTTTTGCTCGAGATCTTCCCTTTTTTTACGCGTCTCATCATGGGTGTTATTCTCCTTTCCGATATAAACACTCAGAGCGGCGACTGGAACCTTAAATCATGCCGCCGGATTCTTCGATTAACCGCATGGCTTGCGGGAAGACGCTTTCGTCCAGTACAACCGTCAGCAAAATATCCCGGCCTTCGGTTCCATCCTCACCGCCGGTGCTCATCCCGCTGGCCGATGGGTCCGCAGCTCCGAGAATTCCGGCCCCCGGCCCCGAAATATCCGCATTTAAGGTCATCGTTGTTAAGCTTGCGATGTTGCCTGTCAACGGATTCATCGGATTGTTGAGCTCCCCGCCGGGATCGGCGCTAAACCGGTCGATGGACATATCGGCAACGCGCAGCGACTGCAATTTGCGGGCCGCATGCCGGGCTTCTTCCGGACTTTTGAAATAAGCCAATATGTTTTTCTCTGCCACTTCATTCACCTGCATTTCCTATTCAAGATTGCATCTTCCGAGATGGAACTATCCTAGGTTGCTTCATTGTCAAACCTTTTATTCTTGAGCGATACGAACCTGTAAAACAGTGGGATATCCCTTCTGCTTCTTCTGCCACAAACCAAAAAACAGCAGGCCAAAGGTAGGGAAACCTTTAGAGCCTGCTGCTTTTTGCTATTTTGCTATGCTATGAGGGAATTACCCCTATCGTGGATTAATCACCGCGGAAAGCTTTTTTTACACGGTCAAAAAAGGACTGTTCCTGTTCATGGGTCTGTTCGCCATCAAGCGAAGCGAATTGACGAAGCAGCTCTTTCTGTTCATCGCTGAGCTTGCTAGGCGTAATGACCACAACCTTGACATGCTGGTCACCCTGTCCCATACCGCGCAGCCGCGGCACCCCTTTGCCTTTCAAGCGGAAGAAAGTCCCCGTCTGCGTGCCAGCCGGTATCTTCAGCTTCACTTTCTCGGTGAGCGTCGGAATCTCGATCTCGTCGCCAAGCGCGGCTTGGGCAAAGGTAAGCGGCACTTCGCAATAAATGTCGTCCCCTTCGCGTTCAAAGAAGTCATGCGGCTTCACGCGGATTACGATATACAGGTCGCCGGCCGGACCGCCGCGGAATCCGCCTTCGCCTTCGCCCGTCATGCGCAGCTGAGCTCCGTCATCCACGCCTGCAGGTACACGAACATGAATCTTGCGCTGTTTCTTCACCTTACCGTTGCCGTTACAAGTCGAGCAGCGGTCTTTGATGATCTTCCCGGTTCCGTTACAGTTCGAGCAGGCGCGGCGGTTCACCATACGTCCAAACGGCGTATTTTGCACGACCTCCTGCTGCCCGCTGCCGTTACACACCGAGCAGGTATGCGGCTGCGTGCCCGGCTTCGCTCCTGAGCCGTGACATGTATCGCATGTCTCCGTTCTCGGAATGGTAATGTCCGTTTCCTTGCCGAATACGGCTTCCTTGAATTCAACCGTCATCGTGTATTGCAGATCGTTTCCCCGCTGAGGCGCGTTCGGATCACGGCGTCCATTGCCGCCAAAGAACATATCGAATATATCTCCAAAACCGCCGAAATCACCGGAGAAACCGCCTCCGCCCATGCCTTGGTTCGGATCTATATGACCGTACTGGTCATAACGCGCACGCTTCTGACCATCGCTCAATACATCGTAAGCCTCTTTCACTTCCTTGAATTTGGCTTCCGCGTCCGCCGCTTTGTTCACGTCCGGATGATACTGGCGGGCCATTTTGCGGTACGCCTTCTTGATCTCATCGTCCGATGCATCCTTGCCGACACCGAGCACCTCATAATAATCACGCTTATCAGCCACGGTTTCACCCCAATCTCTTTATTACTCTTTACATAAGGAAAGCCAAAGTGCGAAGATGCGCAGCTTTGACCTTCCCATACAATCTATTCAGATTAACCTTTGTTTTTATCTTCGTCAACAACCTCGTAATCTGCATCCACGACGTTGTCTTTCTTAGGAGCGCCGGACTCGGCACCTTCAGCACCTTGTTGTTCTTGTGCCGCTTGCTCATACAGCTTCACGGACAGCTGCTGTACGATTTGAGTAAGCTCCTCTACCGAAGCGTTAATCTCTTCCAGGTTATCGGATTCAAGCGCCTTCTTCACTTTGTCTTTCGCTTCGTTTGCTTTTTCCACTTCGGAAGCATCGACTTTGTCGCCCAGGTCCTTGAGTGTTTTCTCGGTCGTGTACACGAGTTGGTCGGCATTGTTGCGAGCCTCCACCAGCTCTTTGCGTTTACGGTCTTCTTCGGCATGAAGCTCAGCGTCTTTCATCATTTGTTCAACTTCAGCGTCGCTCAGGCCGCTGGAGGACGTGATGGTGATCTTCTGGCTCTTGCCGGTACCTTTATCCGTTGCGGACACGTTTACGATCCCGTTGGCATCGATATCGAAGGTAACTTCGATTTGCGGAACGCCGCGCGGTGCAGGAGGAATGTCTCCGAGCATGAAGCGTCCCAGCGTTTTGTTGCCGGCTGCCATTTCGCGCTCGCCTTGCAGCACGTGAATTTCCACGCTCGGCTGGTTATCCGCATAAGTGGAGAACACTTGGGATTTGCTTGTAGGAATCGTCGTGTTGCGGTCGATCATTTTGGTGAATACGCCGCCTGCGGTTTCGATACCGAGGGACAGCGGGGTCACGTCGAGCAATACGACGTCTTTAACGTCACCGGTCAATACGCCGGCTTGAACCGCTGCTCCAAGCGCAACCACTTCATCCGGGTTTACGCCTTTATGAGGCTCTTTGCCCGTCAATTTCTTGATCGCTTCCTGCACGGCAGGAATACGAGTGGAACCGCCGACAAGGACGATTTTATGAATATCGTTCGCTGTCAAGCCTGCATCGCTGAGCGCTTGACGAGTCGGTCCAAGCGTACGCTCTACAAGGGAAGCGGACAATTCTTCGAATTTGGCGCGAGTCAGGTTGATCTCAAGGTGCTGAGGAACGCCGTCTGCAACCGTGATGAACGGCAGCGAGATCGTTGTTGTCAGTACGCCGGACAATTCCTTTTTCGCTTTTTCCGCTGCGTCTTTCAGACGTTGAACGGCTGCTTTGTCTTTGCTCAGATCGATGCCTTGCTCTTTCTTGAATTCGGCTACCAGGTAGTCAATGATCACTTGGTCGAAGTCGTCGCCGCCCAGTTGGTTGTCCCCGCTGGTTGCTTTTACTTCGAAGAAGCCGTCGCCCAGTTCCAGAATGGAAACGTCGAATGTACCGCCGCCAAGGTCATATACCAGGATGGTTTGGTCTTCGGATTTCTCCATGCCGTAAGCCAATGCCGCAGCCGTCGGCTCGTTGACGATACGCAGAACTTCAAGGCCCGCGATTTTGCCGGCATCCTTGGTTGCCTGACGCTGGCTGTCATTAAAGTATGCGGGTACCGTGATAACTGCCTGAGTTACAGGCTGGCCCAGGTATGCTTCCGCATCGGATTTCAGCTTCTGCAGAATGATGGCGGAGATTTCTTGCGGCGTGTAGTCTTTGCCGTCGATGGATTCTTTGTGATTCGTACCCATATGGCGTTTAATGGAGATGATCGTGCGATCCGGGTTGGTGATCGCTTGACGTTTAGCTGTATCCCCAACGATGCGCTCGCCGTCTTTCTTAAATCCGACAACCGACGGGGTTGTGCGGGCACCCTCCGGATTCGGGATAACTACCGCTTCCCCACCCTCCATGACGGCTACGCAGGAGTTGGTTGTTCCTAAGTCGATACCAATAACTTTGCTCATGTAAAATTTTCCTCCTTATTCATTCATGCGAATCCCCGCATGACATTCATCATTTTTATATGATAAACGACTATCGAAAGTCGTTTACATGCTCACTTTAACCATGGCAGGTCTCAACACTTTATCTTTTAACATGTACCCTTTCTGCACTTCCTCAACCACGATGCCTTCCTCGTACTCATCGCTCTCCACCTGCATGATCGCTTGGTGGTACTCCGGATTGAACGGCTCGCCCACACTCTTCATTGCGCTCAAGCCTTCGGTAGCAAGAACGGATTCCAATTGACGGAAAATCATGCTGACGCCCTTGGAGAAGGATTCAAATTCCGGGTTCTCCTCGGATGCCTGGAGGGCACGCTCAAAGTTGTCGATGACGGGCAGAAGCTCCGTAATCAGTTTGGAGGAAGCATATTTGCCCAGATCCTCTTTCTCCTTCTGCGTGCGGCGGCGGAAATTATCGAAATCCGCCTGTACCCGCAGGGTACGCTGCTGCTGCTCCTGCAGCTCGGCCTGAAGCTTCTCAAGCTCGGCCGAACCTGCGGCTTCATCAGCCGATTCCGTTACGGGAATCTCCTGCTCTGGATTCACGGCCTCCTCCGAAGACCCGCTCTCACCCGTGTTTGGCGTGTTTTCCAAAGTTTCTTCGATCGTTTCTTCTGTAACTGTATCTTGAACAGCATCCTTGTGCTCATTATTCAAGACGCCTTCACCTCCTTCATATTCTAAACCAGACGGTCTATAACTCATCTATCTTAGCGTTATTCGCCTATTTCCTTCATCTTGATCACGTGATGAATCCGCAGCACGGCAGCCGCAACCTCACCGGCCGCCCGCAGGCCGTGAAGTTTGACCGGGGCCGGATCCAGCACGCCCAGCTCTTCATAGTCGACAACCCGCCCGCTGTCGCAGTCAATGCCCATGCAGTCGGAGTCGGCTCGGATTTGTGCGGCTCGGACCTCTTCCATCTTCTCAAGCGGATTATAACCGGCATTCAGAAGAATCTGCGACATCGGCTTTCGCAGCGCAGCGGAAACTGCCTCCATGCCGAAGGCTTCCATGCCTTTCTGGGCTTCCCGGATCCGTTCCAGTTCATAAGACACGGCCAGTTCGCTTGTCCCGCCGCCTGGAAGCACCCCGCCGGATACGGCAGCCTGCAGTGCCGAAGCGGCATCGCCCGCAATCCTGGCGGCCTCCCCTACCACTTCCGAGGTGCTTGCCCCGACGATCACCGTCACAATGCGGTCCTTGCTGCCGCAGGAGAGGCGGATTTTTTCGATGCCTTCATCATAAGCGACGCGCGGGGTATGACCCAGAAGGGCCGCAAGCTCTTTCGAGTCTTTATGTAACGCCTTGCGGCGTATCGGTGTAGCTCCCGTCATGTCGCTTACCTTGCGAAGATCCGCACGCGATACGCGCGGTACCACCATCATCCCGTGATCCAGGCAAAACTGCTCCGCATCCGGATGAATGCCCTTTTCGAGCAGGATCAGTTTTACGGATAGTTCGGACAATCTGTCCAAATCCGACGCGAACACTTTTCGCAGATCCATATACTGCGCGAATCCGGCTTCGGTTGTAAGCGCCTCTTCGTCGATGTCGTCGGGCTCCAGGGAATCAAACAGCACCAGCACTCTGGCATCGTCGTAGGACTTGGACTCCCTGGCGAAGATCGGCCGCTGCCGGAGCAGAACCCCCTCGAACACTTCATTCTCGGCATTCTCCAGGGCAATTATACTGTCTGCGAGCGAGTAGGAAGGATCCTGCAGACGGCCGATTCCGGCTTTTCGCGCGGCTTGCATAACCAGCTCCACGATGTCCTTCCGTTCACGCCCGGCGACATGCACCGTCCGTTCCAGCAGCGGGTCATCCAATCCGCCGATCAGCCGGACACGCTTCGACAAGAGCTGCATCGACTTCTCGATTCCCTGGCGCAGGCCCTCAACCACCTTGGAAGCGGGCACCCCGCGCGTGATGCGGGATACCCCTTCCTGCACGAGGGCGCCCGCGAGCACGGTTGCCGTTGTAGTGCCGTCGCCGATTTTCTCCTGCTGCGCCCGAGCCACCTGAATCAGAAGGCGCGCGGCGGGATGGGTGACATCCATTTTATCCAGAATCGTCACTCCGTCATTGGTGATGACCACTTCGCCGCGCGGGCCAACCAGCATGACGTCGAGCCCCTTGGGGCCAAGCGTGCCTTCTACGGCAGACGTAACTGCGCGGACGGCATTGCTGTTGTTCAGCAGCGTGGAATATCGCTCGTCTCCGTCCACTTGGCTATGTTGTCCTTGGCTCATCTGTCTCACTCCTTTATTTGTACCAGTGTGACAGCAGCTTCGTCAGGTCATGGGATAACACATTCAAGATGCCGATCACCCGTGCATATTCCATTCTTGTAGGACCGAGAATGCCGATCGAACCAAGCGCTTTGCCGTCGATCGAATACGTCGCAGTGATCAAACTGCAGTTCGAAATGGCCTCATGCGTATTCTCTGTGCCGATCTTCACTTGGACACCGTGCTCCCCGGGAGCAGGTGCCATGAGCTTCATCAGTGCGGGAGTCTGCTCCAGAAGCTCGAATATTTCCCTTACCTTATCAACATCCTTGAACTCCGGCTGGTTCAGCATGTGGGTCGTGCCGCTCAGATATACCCCCCGGTGATCCGGTTCGTTGTTGAGAGCGATATCCAGCATACTCATCAGATCCTCATAATGTGAAATATGCCGCTGCATTTCCTCGGCAATTTCCGAATACAAACGAGTCTTGAGTTTATATAGAGGCACGTTGACCAGCTTCTTGTTCAGAAGATTTACCACTTGCTCCAGTTCCGTTACGGACACGCCCTGCGGAATCGAAACAACCTTGTTCTCGACTTGCCCTGTGCTGGTAACGATGATGGCCACCGCTTGATCCTCATGGAGAGGAAGAAGCTGGAAATGGCGCAAAGACGTATGAAAAACTTCCGGTCCCAGCAGGATGGAAGTGTAATTAGTCATTTGAGACAGAATGCCGGCTGTATGCTGTATCATCTGCTCCATCACGTTCAGCTTTTCTGCAAAAAATGATTTCATCATATGCAGTTCCGCAGGGTTCAAGGAAAACGACGACGTGAGATGATCAACATAATATCGATATCCTTTATGCGACGGTATTCGTCCGGCTGAAGTATGGGGCTGCTCCAGAAACCCGAGCTCCTCCAGATCAGCCATCTCGTTACGAATGGTTGCCGGGCTGTAGCCGACGTCCCCTCGCTTGGAAATGCTTCTTGAACCTACCGGCTCGGCAGAACGGATATAGTCATCCACAATGGCATTCAAAATCATGCGCTGACGATCTGTTAACATGTCGCTTCCCTCCTTGCTGACTGCTCATTTTCGCTTTCGTTAGCACTCATCGTCATCGAGTGCTAACCGATATAACAAAAATACCAAACCGACCTGAGGATTGTCAAGTCAGTTCAGTACTTTAAGAACAGCTATTTCGTCACAAGCATGCTGCTTCTTGCAGTGGATGCAGTCGGTCCATACCTTCTCCGGAAAAATCTCCTTCTCTACGACGGCAAAGCCGTTTTTGATGAAAAAGGATACCTCATACGTCAAGGCCATCACTTTCGGAAGCTCGCGGCGTTTCGCTTCTTCCAGAAGGCTATCCACCAGCATGGAGCCGATGCCTTGCCCTTTATATCCTTCCGAGATGCCGAGCGAACGGATCTCGACCAAATCGCTTCCCAGCTGACACAATGAACCGCAGCCAATGACGTGCCCTTCGGATTCAGCTACAACGAATTCTCCAATTTGTTTCTCCAGCACTTTTTTGGACCGGGGGAGCATAATCCCCTTCTCGGCATAACCCTGAATCATCTGATACAGCGGCTCGACATCCTCTAACTTTGCTTTTCTGCATACCGCCGACATGTTGTCCGTCTCCCCTTTACACGCTCCGTCATGTTATGAATAAATATACAACAGAGCGCATATAAGTTCAATAGATTAATTTGTCGTCAGGCTTCCTATGAATTCGCCAAACACATCGTTGCCAAACAAAATTCCTTTGCTGCTCAGCTTATACCCGTCTTCGGTGGCATCGAGTAGGCCCGCGCCTACCATTTTATTCAGCGGACCGGCAAAAACCTCCTCCATGGTGATCCCAAACTGCTCCCGGAAGCGGCTGCGCGAGACGCCGTCCAGCACGCGCAGCCCGACCATCAGGAAATCCTCCATCGCTTCTTCCCTAGATATCTCAAAGCTCTCCAATCTTGGAAGGCCTTTATTGGCTGCTTCATTATAGGGATTGACCCCTTTGATGTTCACATGGCGCTGACGGCCGACATATCCGTGCGCTCCCGCGCCTAGGCCGTAATAGTCTTCATTGCGCCAATACGTCATATTATGCCGGCTCTCGAAGCCGGGTTTCGCAAAATTGCTGATTTCGTACTGTTTATATCCGGCAGCCTTCATCCGTTCCATTAAAAGAAGGTACATATTCAGCTCATCCTCCTCATCCGGAAGCGGAAGCTGGTTTCGTTGGTACATCGTATGGAACAGCGTATTCTCTTCGACCTTCAGGCTGTAGATTGAATAATGCGGAAGTTCGAGCTCCAATGCTTTATCCACGCTTTCCGCAAGCATGTCCAAGGTTTGATTCGGGAGACCGAACATCAGATCGATGGACATGTTGTCAAAGCCTGCTCTTCTGGCGTTATCGAGACTCCGGTATACGTCATCCGTATCGTGAATTCTGCCGATGCCGGTCAGCAATGTGTTCTGGAAGGCCTGCACCCCGAAGCTGATCCGATTCACCCCGCCTTGGCGCATGACGGACAGCTTCTCCAGATCCGTGGTGCCGGGATTCGCCTCCATTGAAAATTCGATGCTATCGGACCATTCCGGAAAATGGCGCTTCACGCTCTGCAAGAAGTATTCCATTTCGTTCGGCTTCAGCACGGTTGGAGTCCCGCCGCCTACAAAGATGCTTTTGATTCGTCCCGGCGGATTAGCCTGAACGGTCAGCTCCATTTCCTTATCCAGCGCTCGCAGATAATCCATTACCGGCTGATCCTTTAACACGTAGGAATTGAAGTCGCAGTAAAAACATTTATTGGTACAGAACGGAATGTGGATGTACACCGCTTCCGTCCGTTGATCGTTTGCCGTCATTCTTTTCTTGCCCCCTCATATACCGCTCTGGCATGACTTACTTTAAGTAACTTCTTGAAAGTTCCTTCTCTACTATAACGCTATGCCTCTTGGAATGAAAGAAAGGAAAGCCGAGAATCGGCTTTCCCATCATTTACATCGTGAAGGCTATACACGCAAGGAGCGGCTCTTTAACTCAAAGGCCTTCCCCTGCCATTGGCTCCCTAATTACTTGTCGTCGATTTTCAGAACGGCCATGAAGGCTTCCTGCGGCACTTCGACGCTGCCCACCTGCTTCATCCGCTTCTTACCTTCCTTCTGCTTCTCCAGAAGCTTCCGTTTACGGGAGATGTCGCCGCCGTAACATTTGGCAAGCACGTTCTTGCGCATCGCTTTAACCGTTTCGCGGGCCACAACCTTGGTACCGACCGATGCCTGAATCGGCACCTCGAACATTTGGCGAGGAATCAGCTCACGCAGCTTCTCGCAAATCGCCCGGCCGCGGTGGTATGCGCGGTCCTTGTGCACGATAAAGGACAGGGCATCCACCTGCTCGGCATTAAGCAGAATGTCCATTTTGACCAGATTGGACCGGCGGTATCCGGACAGCTCATAATCGAATGAAGCATATCCTTTGGTGCTCGATTTCAACTGATCGAAGAAATCGTACACGATTTCCGACAGCGGAATTTCATAGGTAATGGTGACTCGCGTCGTGTCCAGGTATTCCATGTTGACGAATTCGCCGCGTTTGTTTTGGCAAAGCTCCATGATCGCTCCGACATAATCATTCGGCACGATAATGGCTGCTTTAACATAAGGCTCTTCGACATAATCGACCTTGCCGACCTCAGGATAATGGGAAGGGTTATCGATTTGAATCTGCTCTCCGTTCGTCTGCGTAATGCGGTAAATCACGCTCGGCGCGGTCGTAATCAGCGGTATGTTAAACTCGCGTTCGATCCGCTCCTGAATGACGTCCATGTGAAGGAGGCCCAGGAATCCGCAGCGGAAGCCGAATCCGAGCGCGCTGGACGTCTCCGGCTCAAAGCTGAGCGATGCATCGTTCAGCTGCAGCTTCTCGAGCGCCTCGCGCAGATCGTTGTAGTCCGATGTTTCGATTGGATACAATCCGCAGAACACCATCGGATTGATTTTGCGGTAACCCGGGAGCGGCTCGGCCGTCGGACGCTTGGCATCCGTTACCGTATCCCCGACCTGCGTATCGCCAACGCTCTTGATGCCCGCCACGATGAAACCGACATCGCCGACGTTAAGCTCGTCCACGATGGACATGCGCGGCTTAAAGGCACCCACCTCGATCACCTCGAAGGTTTTGCCGGTGGCCATCATCTTGATCTTGGAGCCGGCCTTGATGCTGCCGTCAATGACGCGGACATATACGATGACGCCCTTGTAAGGATCATAATGGGAGTCGAAAATCAGCGCTTTCAGCGGATCTTCGGAATTGCCCGTTGGCGCAGGCACTTTCTGAACCACCTGCTCCAGGATCTCCTTGATTCCGATGCCCGCTTTCGCGGAAGCCAAAACGGCATCGCTGGCATCGAGCCCGATCACATCCTCGACCTCCTGCTTCACCCGTTCGGGATCGGCGCTCGGCAGGTCGATTTTGTTAATGACAGGCAAAATTTCAAGATTGTTATCCAATGCCAGATATACGTTGGCCAATGTCTGCGCTTCGATTCCCTGCGCGGCATCCACAACGAGCAGCGCGCCTTCGCAAGCGGCCAGGCTTCGAGATACCTCATACGTGAAGTCGACGTGTCCCGGAGTATCGATCAGGTTCAATATATACTCCTCGCCGTCATCGGCTTTGTAGTTCAGGCGAACCGCCTGCAGCTTGATGGTAATTCCGCGCTCTCGCTCCAGATCCATCTGATCCAGTACCTGCTCCTGCATTTCACGCGAAGTTAATGCGCCCGTAAATTCCAAAATACGGTCGGCAAGCGTCGATTTCCCATGGTCTATATGTGCAATGATACAGAAATTACGAATTTTTTGTTGTCTTACTTGTACGTCTGTCATGCCTAACCCCCAACAACCACCAGATGTTTGAATCAACTTATTATACCAGTTGAGGGGATGCACAGCAATGCTGAGAATAAAGGCGAAATTTATTCCGTAATCGATCCGAACATCGACACGACCCAGCGGATGCTTTGGTCAGAGAGCTGCTGAAGCAGTCCGGCCGTTTTGTCGGCAAGCACATCGGCAGGCGGCTGGGAGCGTTCGGGGAGCAGAATGTCGCTGGGCGACGGCTCGTATTCTTGCACAGCCGTCTTACGGGCGTCTGGTTCCTGCTCGGCGGATTCAGGGGCGGGAGGATGCTTGCGCGTCCCTCCCCATCCATTCCCCTGAGACGTTCCGCCTTGAGGATCCTGAACTTGGCCTTGCACCACGGTCTGCGTTCCCCCGGTACCGTCGGCCGGCACCGGCCCTTTGGCCCCTCCAAGCTGCATGCCGACCAATATGCCGATGCCTGTCCATATGATAAGCGCCACAAACCGTTTTCCCAATCTCGACATCATAAGCCCCTCCTTGATTTACCCCTTCATTCCTGCTGCGTAAATGACCCCTTACCTTCAAACCTTCAACCTGCTTTGGACGCTTTATCCTCCGCACCTTTTTCGCTGCCGTCCTTGGCTGCTGAAGCCGACTGCTTCTTCGCTGGATCACTCTCTTTTTTCACGCTGGCCTTCTCGGCTTCTTGTTCCTGCCAGTACACGTCGGCGATGATGTCGGCCAGCGCCTCGGCCGTTCGCTGCAATTCTTCCTTCGTATTGTCGATGCCGCCGATTTCGATCAGGATGCTGTTCGGAGACAAGGATTGGTTGTACTCTCCGTTCCCCTGGTCCGCCGATTTGCCCCACACGCCCCGGGAAACGCCGGGATAGGACTTCTCCAGCTTGGCATTGATTTTGCTTGCAAACGCCTCGTTCTGTCTCCAGTTCTCGTTCGCATGTCCGATGATGAAGTACACCTTGGCGTAATTGACGCCGTTTACGGTAGCCGTCGTTTTGTTGTAGCGCTGCGAATCCCGGTGGATATCGATCAGATAGTTGATGCCGTCGTTCTGGGACATGGCCTCCATGGCCATCTGGCGCGAGTATTTATAAGAATAGTTATAGTTATATCCTTCCACGGTAGATTGATAGTCGCTCTTGTCGTGAAGGGTGCCGATTCCGTTGGCTTCAAGCCTTTTGCTCAGGAAGCTGCCCACCAGCATGACGTTCTTGGTCGGGGATACCGCCCCCGGATTATCGGATGGATGCGAGAGCAGCGGGTTATACGCTTCCTGCGGGTGGGAATGATAGATGAGGACGGATTTCTTCCCGTTCGTTGTCTTTCCGTCCTTGGAGGTGCTTCCGGGTTCATTCTTGCTGCCGGGCTCGTCCTTCGCGCCCTGATCCGGAGCTTCCTCGCCCTTTCCTTCATTGCCGATGTTCCCTTGTTCGCCTTGCGTCGGCTCTTCCCCGGTCTCGGCGGGCTCTCCCTCTGCCTGCCCTTCCGCCGGATCCGGCCGGTAATCGGCCGGCGCCTCGCCATCCTCGTTACCGGAGCCGTGCGACAGCTGAACCGGTTGATTAGCCTTCATGCCGGGAAGCTCTCCCGCAAGGAGGCTCTTCGGATCCTTCGGGTTTACGCTCGTCAGGAGCTCAAAGACGAACGTGGACATTTTCTCGCCGGAGAAGCTCGAGGTCTCTTTGGAAGCCGTCATATGCGGCATCTCCATGCCGATCATATCGATGAAAAAATGGCTGGATAACGAAGCGGCCAATCCTTTCATCGACGACACGGGCGAGGAATTCATCCGCTGTTCCGCCATTCCCCCGAGCCCTAGCAAAATAAAAAATATAAGAGAGCCTAGCATCAGTATAATTAACGTACGCCCCATGCTCAGACCTTCCATGACCTTCCGTTTCATTCTGGCAATATTCCAGATGCGGAACTTGCGATTGTTCATAGCGATGTCCTCCTCGGTTCGCCGGGAGATGCCGACCTCATCCAGCCGTTCCCGCGACTCTGTAATCTCTTATACTTCAAATCTATGAACCGGGGAGATTCGATAGAACTAGATCCTGGAAAAATATAAAAGCTCCGATAGATTCGGAGCTTTTACTATGGGTCAGTGGGTATACGCGCCTACATTGCCGGGATCCACGGCTTCATGGAGCGCCGCGTTCAGGCCGGTCGCCACGATGTTGGCGATATCTTCTATAAATTCGTCAATCTCCTTAGGCGTTACGATAAGGTCATGGCCCAGCGGCTCCAGAACCTCCTTCACCAGGGCGAGGCGCTCGCCTTCGGGGATATCGTGCAGCATTCCCATAATCTTGCCCGTCTCCGGCGCGCCTTCCCCGAAGTGGGATTTCATCAGCTCTATCGCATTATTGACGATGGTGGAAGCGTAGCAGACGGTCGGAACGCCGATCGCAATACACGGCACCCCAAGAATTTCTTGGGTCAACCCTTTGCGCTTGTTGCCAACGCCGGAGCCGGGATGGATGCCGATATCCGCGATCTGAATGGTCGTATTCACACGCTCCAGCGAACGAGAAGCCAAGGCGTCGATGGCGATGATCAGATCGGGACGGATTTGTTCCACGATCCCTTGGACCGTTTCGCTCGACTCAATCCCTGTCAGGCCGAGAACGCCCGGCGCTACGGCACTGACCTGACGGTAGCCTGGCGCCACCCGATCCGGCATGAGCTCGAAATACTGGCGGGTCACCATCACGTTCTCCACCACGAGCGGTCCAAGCGAATCCGGCGTCACGTTCCAGTTGCCGAGCCCGACAATGAGCACGCTTGCCTTGGGTCCAATCCCGATCCGGGACATGAACGCTTCAAACTCGCGGGCGAAGACAACGGACACCTGATCCTGAAGCCCCGTATCGCCCTTGCGAAGATCAGGTACCTCCAACGTGACGTAATGCCCCTTCACCCTTCCGATCTGCTGAGAGGCAGCATCGTTCTCCACATCCAGCCTTGTAATCTTGATTCCGTCCTCCTGCACCACATCCTCCATAACCCCGGGAATGGGCGCGCTTCCTGTGCCTCCAGCCAGTTCTCTTGATTCCACGGCCAGATCCGTTCGGACCGAGTATTTTTGCAGATCCAGATCCATCTAAATTCACACTCCTCCTCATATTGTTAGTAGTGTGCGAGAGTATGGGAGAGATTATGCAGAAGTCCGAATGAGTATTGCTTTTTGTCCACCCCCATGCTAAAATATTTTAAGTTGTGAATCATTTCGCTCTATTGAAATGCCTTACAGGAGGTGAATGTAATGCCAAACATCAAATCCGCGATTAAACGTGTAAAGACAAATGACAAACGCCACGCGCTTAACATTTCTCAAAAATCCGCGCTTCGCACAGCTGTTAAAACTGCTGACGTAGCGTTGAACGGTACAGAAATCGAAGCTGCTAAAGTAGCTTTCCAAGCTGCTTCCAAGAAGCTTGATAAAGCCGTAACGAAGGGCCTGATCCATAAGAACGCAGCTGCCCGCAAGAAATCCCGTCTGGCGAAAAGACTAAACGCTCTTACGTCCCAAGCGTAAGAAACGTTTGTTGAATACGACATGGAAAAAGCCCTGAACAGTTCACGCTGCTCAGGGCTTTTTGTGATTAGAAAACGTTCGTCGATGCACACTCTTCCGAGGATTGACCGCTTATAGCGGATGTTTTTTCTTGCGAGATCAAGTTGGTTTACCTCTGCCGGTCATACTTTCTGATCTCCAGATGAAAAAGAGCGTACGGCCGCTCGCGCGTCCCCGTACGCTCTTGACTTATTTCGGTTCGCTTACGCGCCAAGCCGCAGCAGAAACAACTCGATTCCGAGCACCTTATCCACGGCCCCGGTCTTCATCTGGTAATCCAGATTGGCGAGATGGTTCAATATGCCTTCAAGACGTGCCGTCTGAAACTTGCGGGCCTGCTCGCCAGCAATCTTCACCGCATAAGGATGCACCCCGATTTGGGAAGCAATCTGCTGCTGCGAGTAGCTCTGGGTGGATAACGTCTTCACCTGCAGAATGATTCGGAACTGTCTGGTAATCAGGGCCGCAATCTTGATGGGCTCCTCACGCTGCTTCAGCAGCTCATAATAGATCCCGAGCGCCTTGTCCAATCGGAGATTGGCGATATCCTCCACGAGCGCAAACACATTCTGTTCCGTGCTGCGCGCCACCAGCATATCCACGGTTGCAACATCAATGGCTCCGTCGGCTCCCGCATACAAACACAGCTTCTCGATTTCACCCGATAAAGACTGAAGACTGGTTCCCGCATTCCGAACAAGCGCTTCCGCCGCGCCTGCGCGCAACGTGCAGCCGCCTTTCTTCACCTGCTTGTCCACCCAGCGAAGAAGTTCATCCCCGCCCAAAGGCATGAAGGAGAGGGCAACCCCCGACTTCTTGACCGCCTTGACTACCTTCTTGCGCTCATCCAGTTTTTCCTGCCCCACCATAAAGACAATCACGCTATAATCTGCGGGATCGGTCAAATAATCCAGCAAAGCCTCTGGACGATGATCCACTTTCCCGTTATCTTTTGCAGCCGTAAAAAAAGCCGTATCCCGGACGAAAATCAGTTTTTTCTGAACCATAAAAGGAACCGTCTCCGCTTCCTCTACCACGGTTTGTATCGGAACTTCCCCTAAATCCATGTGAACCAGCGCAAAATCCCGGTCTTCTTTCGGGATCAGCTGAGCTTTCAGAAATTCGGCGAACTCCTTCATCTGGAATTTCTCGCTGCCGTACAGCAAATAGACGGAAGACACATCTCCCTGCTTGACCGCCTTGGCCGCCGCTTTGGCATCCATCGGCGTCCCCCCTTTCTACTCTGTACACTATACCAAAAAACAGTGTCCGAATGCGATAGACGTCAAACATAAAAAACGAAATCGCCCACGCGAAAACAAAGAGACCTCGGCTGTAGGCAGCGGCAAGGTCCCTTCGTCCCAACACATCTATATAAACGCCGGCAAGCATGCTCTAGAAACAACTCGCCGCCGGTCATACGACTGTAGTTGGTATATTGCTCTCTCTAATATATTGTATTCATATCTCCCGGCATTGGTGCGCCGAATGTATTTATATCTGTATAATTCTATGGTTTAGGCTGCTTCTGCCCCGCAGACGCCGGCGGCTGAGCCTTCTCTATGGAGTAGACGGATTCAACCAGCTCTTTGTTCGTCTGTACCTTGTACTTGAACGTTAAGCCGTCCTCGGACCATTGACCGGATACCCAGCTTCCGCCAAGCGGAATCCTCTCGACCGTTTCGACCGCTTCAGCTGAAGTCTGGTCTCCCGACGGCAGGCGATAGATCACCAGATATTCGGCCTCCAGGGAGGCTCTGTACAGACCATCCGGGGACGGCCATTGCTCCGGCACCATCGCCAGCCCTTGGTACGATCCGGTGGAACGGTCGGAAGATTCCGCGTTTCCAGCGCCTGCATCGCCAGCAGGGTCGCTGATCGGCGGCACCATCTCGGTTTGGACGTCCATTGCTTCATGATTATTAGGCGAAGTCTGGATGCTCATGCTCTCCGAGTTCTGCCCAGGCTCGTCGGCCGGAGGGTTCGAAGGGCTTGCGTCATTTTTTTTGGGTACCTCATTGCTGCTTGTTGCAGGTTGGTCTGGCGCTTGAGGCTCCCCGTCATTGTTCTTCTTAACCGGAGCATCGGGGGCTGCTGCATCTTCCCTGGTGTCTTTAGCCCCATCCGCTGGCTCTGTCTTCTCCTTCGATTCGTCGTTCGGGCCCGGATTCGGATCGGATTCCGACGATTCCGGCGGCGAACTCCGCAAACCTGCGGAAGGATCGCTCCCCTCGTTCGCCGTACTGCCAGTCTCCGCGCCGCCATCGGCGGCAAACGGCTGAACCATATCCTGAATCTCCGTCTCGGCCGAATCCTCATTCGCTCCCGCGCTGGTCGTGCTCGCCTCTTCGTACGGAATCTCCGCATCGGACAACATCTTCGGTTCATAATTAAAAATAGCGACGCCGAGAATAAGTACAGCGGCGGCAGCCCCGATCGCCGTTCTTCCGCCAACCGTGCTCCACCAGCTGCCCGCACGCCGCGGACGCCGAATGTCCGGCATCATTTCGGCAGGCTCCTGGCTTTTCACGGCCGGAGGTGCGATAAGGCTCTCGCGATCACGGTCGATGGCATCCAGTTTAGGCATGATAGCGTCTACCAGACTGACAGGCGGGGTAACGGCCGGAAGATCTTCAAGCTCTCTGTTTAATGACTTTAATATGTTAAAGGTCTCCGCACACTCGGGACACACGGCAATATGCTGATACATTTGGGCCGTCTCATCGGAAGTAAGGTCCCGGTCCAAATAGCGGTGCATGCGTTCCACCACCTCTTGGCAATTCATCCTGATACACCACCTTTCTGATGCTCTTGGAGCATATTCTGCAGCTGCTGCCTGGCCCTGAACAAATAGGATTTCACCGTATTGAGCGGGAGGTTCAGACAATCAGCGATTTCGTTGTAGGACAGGTCCTGCAAATACCTTAAGACAATGACCGTGCGATGATGATCCGGCAGTTGGTTAATGGCCTCCTGGATATCCTGGGCCAGATAGCCCGACATCACTTCCCTTTCCACGTCGAGATGATCCCGAAACACCATGTCATGCTCATCGATGGAAACCGTCGGCTTCGTTCTGCGGAATTTATCGATGCATATGTTGGTAACGATCCGCTGGACCCAAGTCTTGAACTGGGCTTTCTCCTCATAGGAGTTGATCTTCGTATATACACGTATCAGTGCTTCCTGGGCTGCATCCATGGCATCCTGTTCATTGTTTAAAATGTAATAAGCAGTTCGGTAAACATGTTGCTCAATTTCTCGCAATAGGGTGATTAGAGCGTCGCGATCGCCCGATTGAGCGGCTCTTATGAGTCCCTGCTCCACCACAGTGGATCCCCCTCTCCCTGCATACATACAGACGGATAGAATTAAAAAATGTTGCAGTATGTAACCTATTAATTTTTTCAGGAAACTTCATCTAACTATACCAAATATAAAGATTATAGTCATCCGCTGCATTTTCCTATAAAGATCATACTACGAAACCCGGTCCCAGGAACAGCGGGCGTCTTCATTGAATCTTCGTTCGCGTCTCAATATGCCCGTTCTTGATCCTCATCTGGATTTCGCCATGAAGATTGGTTTGATAGATGATGGACCGAAAACGTTCCAAGCGGCCGACCACGTCCGGATGAGGGTGGCCGTACATATTGTTGACGCCGGCAGAAATTACCGCAGCCTTCGGCTTCCATGCATTCAGCCATGGCGCGGATGTGGATGTCTTGCTTCCGTGATGGGCCACCTTCATGACGTCGATCCGATCTTCGGCAGCTGTAAGCCGTGAGGCAGCATCATCTTGGGATTGCCCCTCCAGGTGCTGCAGTATTTTCCGTTCGGCTGCTTGATCCGTATCCCCCGTAAATAAGACCCGGCTGCCGTTTATCTGAAGAACAAATACTAGTGAAGCATGATTTTGCTCCTTAATCAACGGTAATGGTTTGATGACTTCTCCACTTTCTGGGTAAAGAGGGGATAAAAATCGGATCTCCGTATGACCGTCAAGTCTCCATACGGAATCCGCTCCTGCCTGATATACGGGAATGCGCTGTTCAACCGCGGATAACATCAGCTTTCGGAAGGAGGCGGATTCGGTCAAGGTCCCATTAAACACGACGGATTTCACGGGGATTTCCTGCAATACAGCCAGGAGTCCCCCTATGTGGTCCTGATCCCCATGGGTCATGATGACGGCTTCAAGCTGGTGCACGCCCCGTTTTTTCAACAAAGGCACCACTACTTTCGCTCCTACCTCGTACGGAGCTTTCCTTTCCTTCCAGGCGTCCTTCTCCTTGCGAAAATTCACCGTCCCGCCACCGTCAATGAGAACATGCTTGCCCGAAGGCGTTGTTACCAATATCGAATCTCCCTGTCCCACATCCAGGAATTGCACCAGTCCAGCCCCTTGTGTAGACGGTGACTGATAGCCGCCGTACAGCAAAACAATTAAAACCCCGGACAGCAGGGCTATCGCAGCTCCCGGGGCATACCGTTCGATATCATCACTGACGCGAAGGAACCCTCTCCATCGCAATGCACCGGCCAAACGGCCCACGATCGGCAGCGTGCCCACGCCGGACAAATTTGCTCTATCGCCCCATGGCGGGCGTCCGTCCAACGGCTCCGTATCATTCGAAGCGTTCTGCCCTCCCTCGGGATTCTTGAATCTTTTGTTCAGGATGGACAGCAATGCATACAGGACAACGAAATAACACAGTATCCAGGCTAACGACGGAGACGGCCACAATGTCATAAAAACCGAGGAACCATTCATCCATTCAACGATCCGGAACGTGATATGGTTTAACCATTCGGTCACGGCGGCCAGCCAGCCCGCCCCGCGCATCCATACCCACCCCATCAACAGAGACACCATGCCTAAAGGCAGGACGACCAGGCTAATGACCGGAACGAGGATCAGATTGGCGAAAACGGAGATAAGCGAGACCTGGTTGAAGTAATAGATGGTGAGCGGAAATGAAATCAGCTGCGCCACGACCGTTATGCCGACGGTTCCCCCCAGCCAGCGGGGCAAGAATGTCAGCAGCGGCATCAGCTTCGGCACGAATATCATCAAGCCCGCCGTCACGATGAAAGACAGCTGAAAGCTGACGTTCACGAGAAAATACGGATTCCACACCAGCATGGCAAGCGCGGCCACGCTGAGGATATGCAGCCCATCCTTCAAAAGCCGCCGCCGCGCAGCATACAAACCGATCATTCCCATGATGCCTGCGCGCACTATGGAAGGACTCGCCCCGGTCAGCAGGACATATACGGGAATCAGCCACATCACCACAGTCAGCGAGGCCTCCCTCGTCATTCGAAGGGTTGTGCATACGAATAGCAGGCAACCTACAACCACGGCCACATGCATGCCCGATATCGCAAGAATATGAGTCAATCCCAAACGCGAGAACTCCATGAATGTATCGGGATCCAGATCATCCTGATTGCCAATGACGAGTCCCTTCATATAACCCGCATGGATGCCGCCGTACAATTGATCCAGCTTGCTTCCAAGCTTGTCGCGAAGGGCATCATTCCATCTGAGAACATGGCTTAATTTCCAGCTGTCGGGCGGTTCGACCACCGCTTGGTCTGAGCCCTTCACTTTGACGATCCAATGAATCTTCTGAGTACGCAAATACTGAAGGTAATCAAATCCGCCAAAATTGCGGGCCACTCCAGGCTTTTGCATTTCCCCGCTCAGCTGTATGCGGTCCCCGCGCTGCCATTGGTTTACAATCTCCAGCTCCGTTTTATCCAGCAGTTTTACTTGGACCATAATGATATCGTTTGTATTCAGCATCATGCTGCCATTCGGATCGGCTTGTTTTTGCACCGCCGGGTGCTTGTTTTTGACCAGATCAGCCCGCTGTAAGGTTACCTGGAAATCAGCCCGGTCGCCATCCACCTCGACAGGAGAAGAAATCACCCCGAACGCAGTAACAGGCATGGGTTCAGTCGACTCTTCCGCTGCAAGGACCGACTCGAAATCACTTACATTCGCCGCATCATGCCATTCCCAGTACGAGCCCGATACGCACAATGAGAATAGCATGCAGATCGT
>NZ_AEXS01000041.1:0-33095 GCF_000204455.1 Paenibacillus sp. HGF5
GCTCCGTGATCTCGATTCCGTCGCTCTGCTCAAAAAATCCAACGCTTAGGACGATATGTCCGCTAAGCGTAAGCGAAGCTTCGGCTTCTCGAAATTGCGCTTTAAACTTGGTGGAGCCGCATAGTGTAATCACCTGCATGGCACACCCTCCTTTGGCTATATTCATGCTTTAAATGGTTCTCGATCTGGCCAGTGCTCAGCGGTCAAACACCCCCCATGAATATCATGATGCAAGCCATCGTCCAAGGCAAGAAGAAGCCCTCCGGTATGGAGAGACTTCTGCCTAATGGTTGTATGGGGAATCCCCTATCCCTCAACGAGCCAAGATCAATCATTTCCGTAGATGGGTGCATCTCCCCATGCTTCACTCTTCAAACGATAAATTGGCGGGCTCCTCAAGCAGCTCATAGTGAAAATCGAGGTTCGTCGTCGGTACGCTGAGATCCACCTCTTCAAAGCGGAAGCTGTCTACCCACACCTTCCCTGCCCCCATCAGCAGAACACCGATCGAGATCGTCGCGCTGTCCTCGGGTACGTCGAGCACGATCGTATAGTGATTCCAGTGCGTGCTGCCTACGATGCGCCGGTCATTCATATTATCGAACTGGAGCACGTCTTCGGCGCGATTGTCGACGCGCATCCACAGCCCGCAATAGTCCTTCACGTTTTCGGTTTTGACAAATCCGGAGAACCGCATCCGCTTGCCCGCATACTTGCCGGCTTTGAACTGCTGCATCATGGTAGCAAAAGCTCCATCCTCCATCGGCGTAAGGGCTCTTAAGTAACCCGAGGTGCTTCCTTGGTGGACGGTGGTCCGGTCGACGCCGATCTCATAATCTTGAGGGTGGCTTCCGCTTAGGAACCAGCCTTTTAATGCGGATTGCGTTTGCTGCTGCATATGATCCTCTCCTTTTTGGTAGCTTGAGTGTTGAGCGTGAACCGCAAAGATTTTACGGTAACGCCCCGGCGGCATGCCGTACAATTTTTTGAATGCTCTCGTAAACGACTCCTGACTCTCGAAGTGGCAGTGCAGGGAAATGTCGATAATCGCAGCCTCAGTGTGCAGCAGGAACTGCGCCGCATAACAGAGCCTTCGTTTTCTAAGGTAATCCGCGATGTTCATGCCGACCTCCCTCCGAAACAAGCGGTGGAAATGATACGGCGAAAAACCGGCATAGGATGCAATATCCGCGAGGGTCAGCTGCTCCTCCAGATGCTGCTCCATGTACGCGATGCTCTTTTGGATAATACGCTGGGTACTCAAGGTCAGGCCCTCCTTTGTTATTAAGGATACCAAAAGGGACCAGGGCGTTTTTGATCTTTTTTGCCAACATAAGAAAACTGTCGGTCAGCGCATGTTCTCGGAGGTCTTGCCGGAAATAGCGGAGGTAGCGAGATAGCGGAGACCCTCTGCTTGCGATTCAGGTACGCTCATCCTTTGAAGCCCCATTGTTCTCATATAAAAAAGCTCCTTCGATTACGAAAATCGAAGGAGCTTAAATTGCATAACGGGAATTCCCCGTTCCCCGGTTTTATCGGCACAACCGCACTATCCCTGCGGCTTCAGCCGAACGGTGCGCTTGGTGCTTGCGGACTCGTACGCTGCAATGGCAACCCGGGCGGAGAGATAGCCGTCTTCCCCGGTAATTTCGACCGGCTTGCCGTCGCGGATGCTTTCGACAAAGCTGTTGACGAGACCTTCGTCCATATCATCGCCCCAGAAGCTCCACGACGCTTTACCGGTCACATCGCTGTATACATCGTTTTTCTGGGCAAAAGAATCAATGTTCAGCACGCCTTTGGTGCCGATGATCTCAAGCGTTACGTCCCCCCATGTCGGGAAGGTGCGGTTGCGGGACCAGCTTGGGTCCAGCACGGCCACGACGCCGTTCGCGAATTTGACGTGGACCATGCCGGCGTCGTCAATCTCGGTATCGTTGAACAGCGTTTCCGCATGGGCGTACACTTCCTCGGCCTTGCTGCCGGTAAACCAGTGCATCAGATCCATCACATGGACGGTATGATCCAATACGGCGCCGCCGCCCGATTTCTCCCGTTCAATGAACCAGCCGCCCGGCATGGTTCCCCGGTTGGTTCCCTTCATAGCCAAAATGTCGCCGATCTGCCCTGCGTCAATCGCTTCCTTCGCCTGGCGCACGGACGAAATATATCGGCAAGGAAAAGCGGTCATGAGCTGAACGCCGTTATCCTTGCATACCTGAATCATCTCCAGCATCTCGGCTTCCGATAGGCCCAGCGGCTTCTCGCAAAGCACGTGCTTGCCCGCCGCTGCGGCGCGTTTGGTAATTTCCGCATGACGCGCGTTCTCCGAACAAATGACAACGGCATCCAGTTCTTGTGCCAGCAATTCATTATAGTCGGCATAATACGGAATCCCCCGGTCCACGGAGTAAGGACGAACGCGCTCCGCGTCTTCATCCGCGATTCCGATCACCTCGACGTCATCCCGCTTCAGCATGCCAAAGAGATAGCTTGCCGCATGCATATGGGCAAAGCTGATAAACCCTACTTTCACCTTTTTCATGAAACCGTCCCTCCGATCATCACGGGCTGTCCAGTTTGTGCCGATTGCTCCGCTGCCTGAGCGATTTCAACGGCGTAGCAAGCATCCTTGATGCTGACGAGCGGCTCGCTGCCGTTTCGGATGCACTCGATAAAATGCTGCACCTCGTTATAATAAGGGTCATGGAGGCTCGGACTGGAAGGAACCTGCACAGCAGCTCCCTCCCCGGCCTCGGCGCTAGCCAATTTCAAGTCCAGGGACTGTACCTGATTGCTGTCGAATCGTACGATGCCTTGGTCTCCCGAGATCTCGAACTGCGTCGTAAATGGACCGGGATACCCCCAATATCCGGTTAGACTCGCGATGGCGCTATTTTTAAAATGAAGTGTAAGCTGGGCGTACTCCATCTGCGGCTCGGCCTGCTTCACGGTCGAAGCATAAACCGACTCCACTTCCCCGAACAGCCAGCAGGCAAAATCGATGTCATGAATCATCAGATCCATGATGACGCCGCCGCTCTTGCCAGGGTCGTTGTACCATCCATCCATTCCCTGCGGGTAGGAACCGTACCGCTTAAAGTGAGCCATCTTCGGCGTTCCGATATTGCCCGAGCGGGCCTGCCGATAGGCATCGTGATAGTTCGGGAAGAACCGGACGACATGTCCGATAAACAACCGGACTCCGTGCTTCTCGCAGGCCGCCTTCATCTCCTGCGCATCCTCCAGCGTTAATGCTGCCGGCTTTTCGCAGATGACATGCAGCCCTTTTTCAGCCAGTTTCAGCACAAACGGTTTGTGGAGATAGGTGGGCAGACACACCGCAACCGTTTCCAAATCTTTTTGTTCAAACAGCGACTCTACATCCGTGTATGCCTTCGCCCCGGTCAAAGCTGCAGCGCGCTCCGCTCGTTCGGCGTTTATATCAACCACGCCCGTCACCGTTACTCCCGGCATTTTCGCCAAATTGTGCGCATAGGCCGTCCCCATCGTGCCGCAGCCCAATATCGCTATGTTCATGCTTATCCCTCCAGTATGCCTATAATGACATGGATCATCAGGTGATGCCGTATCCGCCGTCCGCGATACCGCCCACCCTGTTACATTCTTCATGTAACATGACATTCCTGCCTGTATTCCTCAGGATTCGTGCTTTTTTGAACTTATGCCGCTAACTTGGTAAAGTGTATATATAGAGCAGAGAGAAAGGGTGTAGCGAGAACATGTCAGAACTTGTCGTACAAACGAAAGACGGGCGCATTCAAGGCCTTACGGAAAACGGAGTGCGCGTATGGAAGGGAATTCCCTATGCGAAGCCACCGGTTGGCCCGCTGCGGTTCCGTTCTCCTGTGCCCCCCGATTCATGGAACGGGATTAGAGAAACTACCGCTTTCAGTCCCATGTGCCTTCAGCCGCTTGAATCCACATCCAGCATGCTTGGCGGCGGCGTGACCAAGACGGTATCCGAGGATTGCCTATATCTCAATGTGTGGGCACCCCGGAACATGCCGGCGGAGCCGCTGCCCGTCATGGTATGGATTCACGGGGGCGCTTTTGTCACAGGCTCGGGCAGCTTGCCAAGCTATAACGGCGCGCCCTTCGTTCTCCGCGGAGACGTGATCGTGGTTACCCTCAATTACCGGCTGGGTCCCCTCGGCTTTCTCCATCTCTCTCCATACGGCGAAGCCTATTCCTCCAATACCGGTTTATTGGACCAGGTCGCTGCCCTGGAATGGGTGCGGGACAATATCGCGGCCTTCGGCGGCGATCCGGAGCGGGTTACGGTATTCGGGGAATCAGCGGGCAGCATGAGCATTGCAGCGTTACTGGCGATGCCTGCAGCCAAGGGACTGTTCCACCGGGCGATCATGGAGAGCGGCGCTGCCCAGGTCATGGTTCCGGAACAGGCACGGATGATAACGGCCGGCTTGCTTAAAGAGCTGGGCATTACGCCTGACAAAATCCATCAGCTGGATTCCCTGACAGGCGAGTCGATATTCGAAGCCGGGGAAAGGCTGAAGAAGCAGATCGGACCCGGCGTCAACATGATCTTTCAGCCGGTTCTGGATCCGGACACTTTGCCGCATGATCCGCTGCAGGCCATTCAATCGGGATGGGCCAAGGACGTACCGATCCTGATTGGGACGAATCTCGATGAAGGGGCTTTGTTCTTCCGGCCGGACATGCCGCTTGTGAAGGAAGACGTCCTTGTCCGCACCGTGGAGATGATGACCGGCATTGAGGATGCCGCCCCCATCACCAAGGAATACCCGTACAGCATCGACGGACATGCCCAGATTATGACCGATCTGTACTTCTGGCGCTCGGCCCTGCAATTCGCTTCCGCACAGTGCAAACACGCGCCGGTATGGATGTATCGGTTCGATTGGACCTTGCCGGACCATCCGGTGCTCGGCAAAGCGATGCATGCGCTGGAAATCCCGTTTGTATTCAACACGCTGGCGCTGTTTGAGAACATCGGCGTTCAAGTCGATGCGGCCACGCAAGCCCTGTCGGACCGGATCCAGGATGCCTGGATTGCCTTTGCGCGGAACGGCTCGCCGGATACGGAGGCGCTGCCGTGGCCAGCTTATGATCCGGCTTTGCGTTCAACGATGATATTCAACAACGACAGCAGGATCATCGAGGACCCGGATGCGGAGAAGCGGAACATGCTGCAATTATAATAGCGACACGTCATGAACCAGGGAATCCTTTATCGATTGGAACCCTGGTAGCATCAAAAAAGCTGTATTCCAGGCATGACAGCATGCCGGAATACAGCTTTTCGTTATGATGGGTCGTACAAGGACTTACTGCTGATTGCGGGCTCCGCAGCCCCCTGCTGCAGCGAAGGACTGAGAGGACTAAGTGCTCCTAAGAAATGCGTAGCCGCCTTATTTTACAGCCCCCTGCGTAATGCCGTTGATGATCCACTTTTGCGCGAACAGATAGATGATGATCATCGGCAGCATCGCCATCAGATAGGAGGCAAAGGCCAGATTGAAGTCCGTGTTGAACTGCCCTTGGAATATATACTGCACCAATGGCAGCGTGTAGGAATTCGTATCGCTGATAATGATGAGCGGCAGCAGGAAGTCATTGTAGGTCGAGAGGCAGATCAGAATGCCCACCGTCGCATTGATCGGGGCCATGATCGGGAATATGATTCTCCAGAATGTTCCCCAAGTCGACGTGCCGTCCACTCGGGCCGCTTCCTCCAACGCAACCGGGATGGATTTAATATAACCTACGTACACAAATACGTTAAACGCCAAGGCATAAACGGTATGCAGGATGGTGAGCCCGACCAGATTCGTCATATGGAACCCGGCCGTCAGCTTGACCAGCGGCAGCATAATGATCGGGAACGGAATGAACATCGCGCTGATGAAATAGAAGTACAAGCCTTTGAAGAACTTCCGGTTCATATTGCGGGCAATGGCATACGCGACGAGCGAATTCGTCAGCAGGGTCAGCACCACCGTGGCCGTTGTCACCATGGCGCTGTTGCCCAGCGCATTGAAGAAATTCGTCATTTTTATGGCGTTCGCGAAATTCTCGAAATGCAGGTCTTTCGGCAGGCCGAACACCGATGCCAGCATGTCCTCCGGCGTTTTGAGCGCAATCGTAATCGTCATATACAACGGGAACAGGATCAATATCGTTCCCAATGTGATGAGAATCATCACCGTCCAGTTGGTTTTCGTCCGCATTACATGTCCCCCTCTCTTCTCTGCAGGAACCGAATCTGCACAATGGATATCGTGGCAATCAGGATGAAGTAGATCACGGAGTTAGCCGATTGGTAAGCAAACTCGCCTCCCTCGAAGCCGCCGGTATATATCAGGTGAGAGATGGACTGCGTTGCCCGCCCCGGGCCGCCGTTGGTGAGGGCTACGATCTGATCGAAGACCATCAGTGAATTCTTCATCGCCAGCACCATGTTGATCGTAAAGAACGGCGCGATCAGCGGGAACGTTATTTTCCAGAACTCCTGCCACCGGTTCGCTCCGTCAAGATTGGAAGCCTCATAAAGCGTACCGGGAATGGTCTGGAGCCCGGCAAGATACAGAATCGTGTTGTAGGCAATGCCCTGCCATACCGCGACCACCACGATGCCGATCCAAGCATGCTGTTCACTGCCCAGGATATTGGTCGACAACCACCCGATCCCCAGGTTCTGTCCCCAAATGGTGAACACATTCGAGAACAGATAGTTGAATATGTAACCTACAATCAGCACGCTCAGAATATTCGGAAGAAAATAGATGCCCCGAAAGAAATTCCTCGCCTTGATTCTGGCGTTCAGGCCCATGGCAATCAGCAGACTGAAAATGTTGATGAGGATGGTGACGACGACCGCGAATTTGAATGTGAACCAATACGCATTGCCCACGTTGCCATCCTTGAACAGATTGACGTAATTCTTGAAACCGATGAAGTCGAAGTTATCGCCGAATCCGTTCCAGTTCGTGAAGGAGTAATACACCCCCTGCAAAGCCGGCAGCGTCAAAAATACGAAGAACAGCACGACCGCCGGCACGGTCATCAAGTAATAAGGCATAAGCCGCTTGTTCATGTTGGGTCCTCCTCAATGCTTCTTGGATATCGTGTGAAGAAAATACCGCCTTCCGCCCGTTAACGCCTGTCAGCTACCTTGTCCCATTCGGTGTCCAGCTTCTTCAGATACCCGTCGATATCCCCGTTCTGGAGGAAGGATTGGATCACCGAGTTCAGCTGCACCGCCGCGGGAATGTAGTGGTCGGCAAAATCGATGACCTGGCCCCGCTCCAGATATGGCAGCAGCTCTGCGACGGCGGGATCCTCCTGCTTCACGCCCTCCACGGTGGAGAACAGCGTTTGCTCCGTTATATATTGCTTGCTATTCTCAGGCTCCAGCAGAAATTGAATGAAACGCTGAGCCTCCTCTTTATGCTTCGAATCCTCGGAAATAGCCAGTAAGGTATCCACGCCCGAAATCAGTTTGTTCTCCTCCGGACGATCGCCAGTCGGCAGCGGAAAGAAGCCGATCGGCGCATCCGGATTCGCCTTCCGGATTTCCGGTATGGCCCAGGTTCCCTGGATATACATGGCGGATTCTCCCCTCGCGAAATCCCGGTTCCCGTCCGCGTAGTTTTTGCCGAAGTTGTCCCCATGGCCATAATCCATCAGCGCGAGCTGCTTCTCCGCAATCTCCCGGTATTTCTCGGCAAACGTTACGGTGCCTTCCCGCCGATCCATGTAAAATTCAATGCCTTCCAGGTTGGAAGCCAATGCGTTAAACGGCAGCACCGTCTGCCAATCGTCTTTATATGTGAAATAAAACGGGATTTTCCCCGCATCCTTGGCCTTCTGCGCCGTAGCCAGCAGCTCGTCCCAGGTCTTGGGAACGCTGAGCCCCAGCTCCTTGAAAATTTCCTTATTGTACATGACGCCGTTAGCGTTAGTGGAATAGGGAATGCCCGTAACCTCGTCCATGCCAGCTACGTCCTTCAGCATCTGGACATAAGTCTCATCCACCCGGCTCAGCAGCGGGTTATCCGTCAAATCCATAAATATGCCGCTTTGGGCCAGCAATGAATACGTATCGGTTGCCCCCATGCCGATAATGTCGGGAATGTCATTCTTGACGACCCTTGTCTTGAGCACCGTCTCCGCATCCGGCGGATTTACCTGAACCACCTTGATCTCGGATTGGGACTCGTTAAATTTCTCGATGAGTGCATCAAAGGAGCCTTTCGCTTCAGGCTTGTTCTGAAAAAACTCAATCTGCACGCGTCCTGAGTCCTCTTGAGCGCCGCAAGCGGTCAGCATCCCTACGGTCATCAAACACGCCGCAATCCATTTAGCTAGCTTCATGGTCTGCCCCCCGTTTCCTATCCTGATGTTATATGGTCGATGTCCATGTTAATTTACTACCCTATTTGCTTGGTTGGTAAACCTCCCGGACGCCGAGGCGACGCTCTCTTCACCTAATGGGACAAAACAAAAAAGCCAGCAGATCAGGCTCTTCAACCTGATCTGCTGGCAAGGATTGGCTATCTGTTTATAGCCTGATCCAACCTACTCCAGCCATTTTTTATGAATGTCCGCAAACTTGCCTTGCAGCTTCATTTCGTCGATCCACATTTCCAGATAGCTTGCATATTCAAAGTCGCCGCGAGGAATCATGTAGCCTTTTTCGCTGTTCGTGAACGGCTTGTCCGTCAAAGCGGCATACAGTCTGGAATCCGCCTTCGCATACGTAATCGCTTCGATTGTATCGGTGATCATCACGTCATACGTACCGTCTGCTACCAAATGCGGGATATCCAGGTTGTTCGGAACAACCGTCACATTCGCTTTGGTCAAGTGCTCGCGCACGAATACTTCGTTCGTTCCGCCCGGATTCACGCCGATGCGAACCGAGGGTTTATTGATATCTTCAACCGTCAGGTATTTGTCTTTGTCTTCTGCACGGATCAATGGAGCTTTACCGAAGGAAATGTACCCTTGGGATACATAAGCCGTTTTTTGTCTAGCCGTGTTGCGGGTAACGCCGCCCACTGCGATGTCGAACTTATCAGCCTGCAAGTCCTTCATCATGTTGGACCAAGTCGTGTTGACGTAGCGTACTTCCACGCCAAGGTCTTTACCGAGCTCTTCCATGGCGTCAACATCATAACCTTCATACTCTTTTGTAGCAGGATTCAAATATGTAAACGGTTTGTAATCCCCTGTCATACCAACCCGGATGTAGCCTCTTTCGATAATTTCGTCAAGCTGGGAAGCCGCTTGCTTCTTCAGTTGACCAGGTGCATTGGTCGAAGCGGATTTAGCCGATACTTCCGGCGATGTAAGGACCTCGTTTGCCGCAAAGCCCGTTGCTACCAATGATAAGCTGACTACCCCTGCTATTAATACCTTTTTCCAATTCTTAGCCATGTTTTCGTTTCCTCCAGTTTTCTTCTAGTTGTACTTCTTGATGCCCCTTGGTTGGCAGTGGCATCGATCTGCCTTAAACACGCTGAACCTCTTCTTGCTTGTACTTTCTCTGACTTACTGCTTCGCATGCTTGCGATTCGAACCGTTTCCTTCCAGGCATCCCCCCTCTCAAGTCCCCTTACGCACAGGTCCGTAAGATCCAGGGAATGCTAGAGACTGAATTTGCCAAGCTCTTTGCTGAGCTCTTGAGCAACCGTCTCCAGTTGTTTAACGGAGTTTGAAATCTCCTTGATGGTTGCAATCTGATCTTCCATCGCAGCCGTCACGTTCTGTGCGTCATTGGAAGTCAGATCCGCAATGGATTTCAGCTCTTCAACCGAAGCGCTGACCTGTTCCGATCCAGCGGACATTTCTTCGGATGCCGCCGATACTTCCAGAATGTGATCCGCCACGTTGCGGGTCGCATTCAGAATGTTATCGAATTTCTCGCGCACATCTTCAATCAACGCAATGCCGTCCTGTACATCCTTACGGCTGACGTCCATGACCTGTACCGCGTTGATCGTGTCCTCGCGTATTTCCGTAATCAGCTTCGCGATCTGATCGGTCGAAACCTCGGACTGTCCAGCCAGCTTCTTGACTTCTTCAGCCACGACCGCAAAGCCGCGTCCGTGCTCGCCCGCTCTGGCAGCCTCGATGGAAGCGTTCAGGGACAGCAGACGGATCCGGGAGGTGACTTCCGTGATAAAGCTCAGAATTTGTTCGATTTCCGAGGAACGCTCATTCAAACGCTCAATGGCCGTGCCCACCTTGGACGTACCTGCGCCGATGTTGCCGATCTGTTTCACGGCTTGCTCAACGACAACCGATCCGGTCTCCGCTTGGCTGGCAGCTTCCTGCGCGGCTTCGGACACCATCGAGGACGTCTCGGCGATTTTGACGATCCCGCTGGCCATGTCGCTCATGGACGTCGCGATTTCGTTGGAGCTTGAGGCGTGGGCTTGCGCACCGCTGGCAATCTGGCGAATGGAGGACCCGATTCGGTCCACGCTGTCCATGGCCGTATCCACCCCGCTCGAGACGGTTTCCGTAACCGACATGACCTGGCGGGAGGAATCGTTCACGCCGAGGACCAAATGCTTCAGATGCGATACCGTCTGATTAAAATCACTCGAAAGTACGGCCACCTCATCCTTGCCGCTAACCTGAATGGTCTTGGTCAAATCGCCTGCCGCGACTTCCTTCACAGCCGTATTGAGCCTGCGGATCGGCCGGACGATCTGGGCCGTGAACCAAATTGCTGCAGCGGCGGATACGACCAGGGCGGCAACCGAGATAATGACTAACGTAAACGACATCTCCTTGATCGGAGCATTCAGCTCATGGGTCGGTGCCGTCACGAAGACCCCCCAGTTCAAGTTGGACGGTGCATAAGCCGCCGAATACTCGGTACCTTCCAATACATAATCGAACTCGCCTGGTCTGCCCTGGCTGACCTCTTCGTAGGCCTTCGTCAATTCGGCGCTGTCAACGTCCTTCACGTTTGATTGAAGGACAAGCTCCTCTTGCGGATACCACATGAACGTCCCCGATTTGCTCAGAAGAAAAGCATATCCGGTGTCTCCGAACGTTTGGGAGGATACCGTTTTTTGTACTTCGTTAATTGGAAGGGTGGAGCCCATGTAGCCGTACTGTTTTCCATCCTTCATCAGCGGAATGATCATCGTAACGATGTTGTTGCCCGTCCGCTTGGATAGCACCGGCTCCGACACGACCAGCTTGCCTTCGCCCTTCCCGGCTTCCTGATAATGGACGCGGTCGGACACGTCGGTCACCTCGCCCAGAAAGTTAATGACGTTCTTCCCCGTCAAATCGTACGAGAAGAAGAAGGTCTCAAATTCCTTGTTCACTTCCTGCGCAGCCTGAATCAACTGCAGATCTTGCTCTTTGTTACCCGTAATGAATTTCCCGATGCTTTCCACCTTGGCAATCTCTACATCAAGAAACTGGTCGATCTGAAGCGCCAGCTTCTCCGCGCTAAGCTGCGCTTCCTTGTCCAGGCTCTCCTGCAGCAAGTCAGATGACCGACTGTAAGTTACGGCAAAAACGGATCCAAGACTGACTAGCAAGAGCAAACAAATCATTGTAATCATCTTTTGCTTAAGACTCTTTAGCATGCTGTAAATCCTCCCCCAATAAGTAGCGCTTTGGTCCTATCCGATCATTCGTCCAAAATTTTTGCAAGTGCTCTTTTTTCTGTAAGGACTTTCTCTCCACATACAAAAACGAACAGGCAATGTCGAAAAATGTTGGTGTAAAATGGGGAGATAAGACTCCGCTTTATAAGTTATCGGTAGCATTTGTCCAATATTTGAGAGTTTGGCGAAACTTTTTACATAATTCGACTTTTAGGTCGTTTATGTAAAAATAGATGGGTGATAGTTCTAAATGCCTATTTTAAATGAAAGAAATTACATATATCTTTAGACCTTGTTGGCGATCGGCTGCGGCGGCACCACCCTCAGTCTTTGGGGCGGCTGGCCGTCTCCGAAAGCCGCGCGGAATCACAGCTGCAGAAAAGCCAAAAAGGCTGCCCCATTGAAGCAGAAGGATCTGCTTGAGGGACAGCCTTATTTCATTCGTCGACCCTTAACCTGCCTTAATGGACAAATAAGGATCTTTGTTCGTTGTAAACATGGAGCAGCGTATAGCGGCTGTATCGAACCTTGTGGGCTTCAGCCAGGCTTCGTTCCAGCAGCTCATCGCCGATCGGAAGCTCCGACACCCCGGCCGGGCCGCCTACCATGCGCATCAGGTCGCCCAGCACTTCCGGCTCCGGGAGCTGCGTAATATGCGACCGGATGTCGTTCCACTGCAGCGCCATTCGCCGTTTTATATCTTCCGCGCCCGGGGAGGAGCCTCCATTCAGCTCAATCCCCTGCTCTCCGATACGATGATACAGCTTCGAGATTTCCACGCAAGCGGCTCCTACTTTGGCACCGTGCAGCAGCTGTTTCTTCCCTAGACGGATAAACTCCATCTCCCAATAATGGGACAGGTGATGCTCCGAACCCGAAGCCGGATGGGATTGGCCGAACAGCAGCATCGCCAGGCCGGATTCGACGAGCGCCCCCATCAAGATGCGTACGCCATCCTCGCTCCGCTTCGCAATCTGTTCCACCGCGTTCACGCACTGGCTGAGCGCGGATTTCGTCATATCCGCCGAAATTTTCAAATATGGCTCGTCGGCCACCAAACTGCCGAACTTCCAGTCGAACAGCGATGTGTACTTGCCCAGCATATCCCCGAATCCGGCGGCGGTTAACTGGGAGGGAGCAGCCATGAGAATATCGACGTCCGCGAATATCGCGCTTGGTCCGATGGCCGGAATCGTTATCTTCTCGCCCCGTACAATGACTGGCGCTCCCTTGGAATTAAATCCATCCACCGATGCGGCCGTAGGTATGGAGATGAACGGAACGCCCGCGGTATAGGCGGCGTAACGGCTAATATCGTGAATCGTCCCTCCGCCTACCGCCAGCACCGCCTTCGCTCCGCTATGCTGGATATCCAATATGACCTGGATCAGGGATACTTCATCCGCGATGACATCTCCCTTCCGATCCGGAAGCAGCCGGGTGACCTGGACCCCAATCGAGGATTTCGCGAGCAGATTCAAAAGCCTCTGGCCCGCTTGGTCATAGGTATTGCCGTCCACGACCATGACCACCGAGGTCCACCTTTTCGTCTCAAGGTAGCCCGCCACCTCGTCTAATGCTCCGTGCTGGATCTGAACCAGCTCTACTTCGTCCAGATTCGCAAGCTGATGGGCCGGTAAATCCGCTGCTAGACTCCGGACATTCGATAAAATGGAGGTCATATCCGCGCACCCTTCTTTCCGGTTACCGCCATCGCCGGCAGCGGGTCATTGCAGGTCATGCCGGTAACCCCGCACTCCAGCGAATACCGGACGCCCTGCTCATCGTCCGGGCAATAGCTCCAGACCAGCAGACCCTGTGCCTGGAACCCGGCAACGAGTTCCGGCGTAAGCAGTGACATCTCCACGCCGATCCCCCACATTTTGGCGTAGGTGCCCTCCTCTCCGAAGTCAAAGCCGGACATTTTCTCGCCCGGAAACCCCTGAGTCTTTTGGCCATGCGTTTCATGGATATAGGTCAGAACCTGAGCATCGAAGCAGGTGAATACGCAGCGCGGCAGGTACCCGTACCGGTTCAGTATGTCCATCGCCAGGTCGGCGGCCTCTTGGGCATCGGGACTGGGCTTAATCTCCACGTTGCATAGAACCTCGGGGTATTCCCGAAGCAGTTCGCAAAGCTCCGTAAGCGTCGGGATCTTCAAGCCTTCGAATTCCCGGGCAAACCAGCTGCCCGCATCCAAAGCCTTCAGCTCCGCAAGCGTATAATCCCTTACCTCGCCGGCACCATTGGTCGTACGCTGAACCGTCGCATCATGGATAACCACCACCTCCTTATCCTTCGTCAGCCGAAGATCAAACTCCAGCATGTCAACGCCTAACTCCAGTGCCTTGCGAAAGGCCAGCAGCGTATTTTCCGGATAAGCCGATTTATACCCGCGATGTGCAGCCACCATCATAGAGGATGGTTCCCGTAGTCGTTCGATCATATATCCTGCCACTCCTTTACCTGTTGTTATTGGGCCAGAATCCGCTCCGTCTCTTTCTTGAAGGTATCCAGTGTTGCCGGGATATCCTTGCTGTCATACATGATCGCTTCCATGGCCGAGAAGAACTCATGCATAATCTCAGGCCATGCCACATCCTTATTGGTATCTGTAGCGAATTCCAGCTGATCATAGGCGACTTTGCGGTTCGGTTCTTTGGCCCACAGTTCTTGGATCTTATCTGACTCCACCATCTTCTTCGTGAAAGGCAGGTAACCGGATTGCAATATAAATTCAAGAGCGCCTTCCTCTTCCATCTCCATCCACCGGATGAACTCCCATGCCGCTTCCTTGTTTTTGGAAGAAGACAGCATCGTCACATTCGCGCCTCCGGTCGGATTCGCATACACTTCGTCCTTAGGCAGGAATGCCGTCACGTAATCGAAATCCACCGCGCTGGACAATCCGCCGATCGATCCCGTGGATTGGTACATCATCCCGACTTTGCCTTCCACAAACATACTGTTTACGATGTTTCCGGAATCCTGAGCGGGCGGATAATACAAAGCGCCCGTGCTTTGCAGGTCTTTCAGGTAAGTGAACATTTTGGCACCGGCACCGTTATCCGAAAAGCCGATCGACGTATTGTCGTCATTGAAGAACGTGCCGCCGGCTTGCGAAATCATGGCAATCGGATACCAAGTGTCGTAAGGCATCGTGACGCCGTATCGCTTATACTCGCTGCCTTCCTTGACCACCAGCGCGTTCGCGACCTCCTTCATTTCCTCCCATGTCGTCGGGATTTGAAGCCCGAGCTCATCCAGCAGGGTTTTGTTCACGTGCAGGATCGGGGTGGAACGGTTCAGCGGCAGCGACACCAATTGATCATTGAAGGTGGAGTGTCCCATTAAACCGGCAGTGAAGTCGTCTGCGCTGATGCCGGAGCCTTCAAGAAAAGGCGTCAGATCCTCGAGGACCTCCGAATCCGCGAACATCTGGATGTAGGCTCGCTCGAGCATGCTGACATCCGGGCCGGTGCCGGATGCAATGGCCTGCTGCAGCTTGGTTACCGTTTCGTCGTAGCTGCCCTGGAAGGTGCCTACGACTTCGATATCCTCATGGGATGCATTAAAGCGCTGAATGAGCGCGTCCATGTATTCCCCGTTCTTGCCTCCCAGCGAGTGCCAGAACTGTACCGTGGTTTTCCCCTTGTCTCCGGACGGGGCTTCGGTTCCCCCGCTTCCCGGCGCTTCGCCGGGCTCAGCCGAACCTCCTCCACCGCATGCGGCAAGCAAACTGAACAGCAGGATGACGGATAGGCGTGTATACCATTTGGATTTCATGTGATTCATTCCTCCATTAATTATTCGATTATGAATGGCTGAAACCTGTCATTTCCTGTAATTATTTAATGCCTGAATAAACAAATGCCTTCACGATGTGCTTCGAACAGAACAAATAGACAAGCAGGATGGGCACTACCAGAATCACGTTGCCAGCCATGATGATATGCCAGTTGCTGATGCCCTCGGTCTCCCGCAGCATGGCGATCCCCAAGGTCAGCGGCCGGACGGCTGCCGAATCGGTCATGACAAGCGGCCAGAAATAGTCGTTCCAGTGACTGACGAAGCTGAACAGCGCAATGGTGGCAAGTGCCGGCTTCGACATGGGAATCATGATCTTCCGGATGATTTTGAATTCGCTGGCGTTATCCAGACGGGCCGCTTCGATGATTTCCTCCGGAATCTGCATGAAGTATTGCCGCAGCAGGAAGATGCCGAAGGCATTCGAAATGAACGGAATAATCTGCGGGAGCAAGGTTTTGACCAATCCCCAATCCGCCATCATCAGATAAACCGGGATGAACGTAACCTGCCCCGGGATCATGAAGGCCAGTAGGATCATCCCGAACAGCAGCGTTTTTCCCGGGAATTTATACTTGGCAAAAGCATACGCAGCCGGAATCATGATCAGGAACTGCAGTACGATGATGGAGCCGGTGACGACAACCGAGTTCCTGAAATAGGTCAGGAAAGGCCCCGCATTCATCGCTTCCGCGAAATTCCCCCACTGCGGCGAAGCCGGAATCCACGTCGGCGGAAACGTCATCGTCTCCCGGAATGTCTGGAGCGATGTGGAGATCATCCACAGGAACGGAAAGATGAAAATCATGAGCACTGCAGCCTTCAGCAAATAGCCCAGCGCCGTCCATACGATTTTTAAGTCAAAGGTCTTCAAACCGTGCCTCCTTTCTTCGTGGCCAAAGCCTTATAGCCTTATTGATAGTGGACCTTCTTGGATAACAGCCGGAAATAGATGAACGTGAGAAATCCGATAATGGCCATGAGCACAACGCCTGTCGCGGCCGAATAACCGATATTGGTCGTTCGGAATCCGTATATGTAATACACAAGCGTTGTCGTTGCATTGTTCGGTCCTCCGCCTGTCATCACCTGAACGGTGTCGAATACCTTGAAGGAGCCGATCGTCATGATGATGAGAATAAAAAACAGCTGCGGCGAAATCATCGGCAGTGTGATTTTGTAAAACACCTTGAACTTGCTCGCATTATCCAGCGCGGCCGCTTCATAAATGCTCGGCGATATGCTCTGCAAGGCTGCCACGATAATCAGGGTGTAATAGCCGATGGCCTGCCAGACCGACACGATAATGACCGATATCAACGCGGTCTTGGAGCTTTGAAGCCATGCCGACGGCGGGAGTCCAACCAGCTTGAGCAGATAGTTGAGCAGTCCTTGATTCGGCTCCATCAGCCACAGCCAGACCAGCGAGATCGATACGATGGATACGACGTGCGGCGTGAAAATCCCGGCCTGGACGATCGAATTGAAACGGCCTTTCTTGTTCAGCCATACGGCGATCAGCAGGGACAGCAGCATGGTCAAAATGACGACCCCGGCCGTATAGACGGAGGTGTTCCAGAGTGCTTTGTAGAAATCCCCGCGCCCGAGAATCTGCGTGAAATTGTCCAATCCGACAAATTTGCTCTTGTCTTTGTTCATCAGGTTGTATTTGAACAAGCTTAAGTAAATCAAATAACCTACCGGATACATCACGAACAGCAGGATACCCGCCATGGCTGGCGCGATCAGCACATAGGGCCTGATCCCTTCCCAGATCCTCCTCTTATCCATGGGCCAGCCCTCTCAGCCGCTCCATGAACTCCCTGTGGCGGTTGTCCTTCTCGTCCACCCGGTTCTCATCCGGACCGAAGAAAAACAATTGGTCGGCCGGCACGCCGAGACAGACTTGCTGATCGACATGGTATCTGTCATCCGGACATTTCACCATGAATGCATGACCATCGGTCGTCTTCACCTGATAAATCGTCTCGGAGCCCAGCATTTCTCGCGTGATGACCTCGCCCTTGGCCGTGTAGTGAAACGATTCCGGTTCCGTGCCGATCACAACGCTTTCCGGACGGAACCCGAAAGTCGCGCGATCGTCCCCCAGCGGCGCAATGTTCATGGGAGGAACCCCGATGAACTGGGCCGCAAACAGATTGCTGGGCTTGCGGTACACCACCTCGGGCGGCGCCTCCTGCTGAATGACCCCATTGTTCATCAGCACGATGGTATCCGCCATCGACATGGCCTCGATTTGGTCATGGGTCACGTAAACAAAGGTCGTCCCGAGCTTCTTGTGCAGCTCGATCAGCTCGATCCGCATCTGAACCCTCAGCTTGGCGTCCAGATTGGACAACGGTTCATCCATCAGGAAGACGGACGGATCCTTAACCATGGCCCGGGCTAAAGCCACCCGCTGCCGTTGCCCGCCGGACAAGGTGGAGGGCTTGCGGTCTAAATAATCGTTCAGTCCCACGGTTGCCCCTATGGTTTCCACCAGTCGCTTACGCTCGGCTTTGGGAACCTTATTGTTCACGAGGCCGAATTCGATATTCTCGCGGACCGACATCGTCGGGTAAATGGCGTAGTTCTGAAACACCATGGCCACGCCGCGCTTCCCCGGTGCAATGCGCGTGACATCCTTGCCGTCGATCAGAACGGAACCGGAGGTTTGAGGGTCTATGCCCGCGATCATCCTTAGGAGCGTTGTTTTCCCGCAACCTGACGGGCCGACCAGCACGGTGAATTTTCCGTCCTCGATGGTAAGATCCAAGTCCTGTATGACGGTTTGACGATCAAACGACTTGCTCACTTTCACAAATTCAATGGATGCCAAGAGCGATCCCCCTCACCAATGTGTAATGATGCTGTCATGACAAGCGAAAAAATGAACGATTCCATAACATGAAATCCCTTACATGCACCTGATAATAAGTACGCATCAAATGCACATGTAATGATCACTTTTGTTCATTTTTATTTAATTCGATTGTAGATCTGCAATATTAGGAGAGTGTTAGGCCTTCGTACGGATTGTGTAAATTCGCTTCGCAGCAAGGGATTTAACATGGCATTAACATAACGGGAGTACACTAGATAGAAATGGAGCCCATAAGCATAAAAAAGCAAAAGTGCGCATTGTATGTACAAACGCACGCTGCTGCTCATTGTCCAATTAGGAAGGGAGAAATTATCGATTGCTGGCACATGAACGAAAGAAAAGGATCATTGATTACGTAAGGCAGTACCGTACGGCAACGGTTGCCGCCCTGGCATCCGAATTCGGCGTCCACACGGCCACCATTCGCCGCGATCTGGCGGAGATTGAGCAGGAAGGCGCTTTGAAGCGCACGCATGGCGGGGTCATCATGGAGCAATGGACGCATAACGAGCCATCCTTTAATGAACGGACCAACTTTCATCGGGACGAAAAAATACGCATCGGCCAGCTCGCGGCTTCACTCGTGGAAGACGGAGAAAATATCATCATCGATTCGGGGACAACCACCCTTCATATTGCTACGCATCTTGTGCACCGCTCGGATATTACCGTCATAACCAACGATATGAACGTTGCCGTCGAGCTTCGCGATGCTCCGGGCATCAAAGTCATCCTGACCGGCGGGGAGCTGTACCCCTCGAGCTACATGCTAAACGGCATGTTTACCAACCATGTGCTGAAATCCCTGCATGTCGAGAAAGCGTTCATCGGCACCCCTGCCCTGCATCCTCAGCATGGCCTTATGCACCCGGAGGCGCTGCTCGTCCCGGCCAAGCAGAACATGATTCAGGCCGCCGGCGAAATTGTCGTAGTCACCGACCACAGCAAGATCGGCAAGCTGTCCCTGCATACGGTCGCTCCCAACAGCGCTATTCATACTCTCGTTACCGGCAGCGAGGCTTCCGACTCGGATGTCAAGCCTTTTCAGGAACGGGGCATCACCGTTTACAGGGTTTGAGACTAGCAAACTTTGCATACCTTTGCGGACCTTTGCGGACCTTTGCGGACCTTTGTGGACCTTGGCATGCCTTTGCATACCTTCGTATCTTCGCGGACCTTTGCATGCCTTCGTATTTGCGGACATTTGCATATCTTCGTACCTTTGCATGCCTTCGTACCTTTGCATGCCTTCGTACCTTTGCGCACCTGGCATGCCTGAACATACTTCTTGCAGAAAGCACAAAAGGCACCCCGGGGGGTGCCTTTTTCAAGCTGCTGATCGCCAGCGACTTGCTTATTTATATTCCACTGCTATGTTACCCATCCATACTCGCTTTTTTTCGCGATTCCCCGCTTAGACCAATAGAGCAAACAGCAGAGATTCACGGAACGTCTATAAACACAATCGACATGTCATTCAATATGTCCAAAATTCAATGGTCGACAGCCAATCCAAGCATGCCCCGGACTACGCACCGTGCGCACAGGGAGCAGTGCGCACGATGTACTTGTTCTTTGGTATAAGGAATAAGGACTTCCTAACGGACTCAGAATACCTTATTACATAGAAAATAACCCTTTTAGTAACTTTAGCGGACCCAGCGGACCTTATTTGCTGTTTTAATCGGTATTTGCTCCTGTATTTCTCATAATAGCGGATCTGGAGTCCGGTACATTCTGAAAAATCGGGTTATAATCTTGAATAACGGAACTAGGGTCCGCTAAAGCTGACGAAAGTCATGAAATCATCGAATGAAGAACATCGACGGTCAGTGAACCGTGAACCCACAATATTTCTATAGGTAATTCCAACAGCCACCAGGGTCAATGCGTAGCCCACGGAAGCTATCCCCTCTATGCTTATTAGAAGCTATCTCCTCTACGCTTATTAGAAGCTATCTACTCTACACTTATTAATGGAAGTAAAAGAAAGATTCCATCACCCATTCTCTCATTCCCTCCATCCGCATATCGGATGGTTCTTTGTTTCGCGCGGTTCACGCACTCAACTGGCTAAAGCTAAAGAAAAATCCGGCAGTCATTAGACGCCGGATCCGGTCAAACGATCGATTTAAGGGATAACCTTCCAAACTTCGGCAGATCCAGGTGTTTCGCCTTGAGTCCACCATTTTGCTTCATAGTTCACGCCATTGTGGCTGACTTTGCTGCCGCCTAAATAAACGGCTGTTGCGCTCCATGCCGGATAGGTCGTGGAGCTTCCGGATGTTGAAACCGTAAGCGGAGCCGATGCCGATGATTTACTGCCTGAGCTGCTGACGGCCACCACAGTGTACGTATAGGACGTTCCTGCGGTTAACCCCGTGTTGGTATAAGAGGTTGAAGTCGATGTACCCACAAGGGATCCGTTACGGTAGATTTCATAACTGGAAGCCCCGGTGGAAGCTGCCCATGCCAAGGATACGCTGCTGCTTGTTTGGGATGGGGAAGTAAGTCCCGTCGGTGCCGGAACGCCTGGGTTCGGAGTTCCGCCGCCACCGCCGAAGTCTACATCGATGACGTTATAGAAAGCGTTAGCCGTGTCAGCTACTTCCCATACAGCCAGAATGACATGGTAACCGGACTTGGCAGGAACGTTACATGTGGATGCATAGTTTGTCGGAGGTTTTACGCCGCCGTAGTTAATGGAGCAGAAAGGCGTCAGATCGAACGAAGCTCTGCTCAGCGGAGCGTTTTGATCCCAGCCGTCTTTCGTAATGTAGTATTTCCAGCTTGCCGTCGCATGGTTGGCCGTCAAATGCCATTGGAACGTCGTGGTTCCCGGGGAAATGCTTACTTTGCTCCAGCGAGTTGCGGACTGCTCATCGAGTTTAGGGAACGCGCCGCCTGCACTCGCGATTTTGCCATCAGCGGGACCTGCGTTCGGCCAGCCTTTAGGAGCTTCCAAGCTTTGCGGCTCATACACGATGGCGCCGCAATCGGTGTTTTGCCCCTGCTTACACAGAATGGCGCGGCTTCCTGGAGAATCGACATATCCGTGGGCAGAAGCTTTATCCGCAAATAAAACCATGAACAAGGTCATCAACAGCATCGTGGAACCAGCAATGATCAAATTCTTGAGCCAAGCTTTGTTCGGCAAACTTAAAGTCATACAATTAATCCTCCTTTAATATAAAAGATAATAAATAAAGCGTTTACACAACCTCCGGCTGCTCAGGCCACCTCCCCTTCTTTGACTAGTTGCCCTCTTAACTTACTGATAACTTGACTGAACTTGGAATCTTCCACAATCATTGTCCAAGCTTTACCAGTACTATCATTATTTTAAAGCATCTGGAAGTCGTATCCCATAACACTAATCAACGATTTGTTACACATTTCAATGAAATTGGATAAATATGTAACCTGGAATGTTATGAAAACACACAGAACTTGCAGAAAAAAATCGCAAAAAAAAGCATGCCTCCCTGGGGGAATCATGCCTTCATCCATGCTGTTCGATCCGTTCAGACCGCGGAACAACTCCTATTCTACGCCGTCCTTAAAATGCTTCCGGTAATGTTTATCCCCTTTGTGCTCCAAGTCCTCGATCGTAAGCTCCAAGGTATGGATAATCTGTTCCTTGACCTGATTCAACGTGTCAAAATACACGTTCTCCTCCGTTCCAACGATGCGTGTGCCACTAAGCGCCTGAACGGCCTGGTAAACCCGGTGCTGTTCGGCCAAATCGTCGACGGCCTTCAGCGTATGTTTCATCTGAAGGAACAGATCCTTATGATGCTGGGTGGTCAAACGTTTTTCAAGCTCCTCGATTCTGGCATTCATGGCGGCTCTCTCCTTCGCAATAAGATGCTTTCGATTATACTTTCTTGGAATCCCCTTTTCCAATAAATTCTTCTTATATATATCACGGTTTCTTTAAGGTGAAACAGGAAATTGACCACTGCTCAGCGAACTATGATAACGTTAACATTTTGCATAACTACATACACTGAGAATGACGAAATCGATCAAACATTTGGAGGTAACAATGGAAAACAACGGACTCGGAGGAAAGAGCATAATCCTCAGACTAGAAATGAATACTCAAGAGATCAAATTCGGTGAAGTTGCATCCGCCATATTTGAAGCCGGGGGAGACATGGTTGCCATCGACGTCATTCAAGCCAGCGGCCACATTACCGTGCGCGATATTACCATTACGGTCACCGACAGCGTCGATATCGAAAAAATTACAAATACAGTAAAACATTTAAAAGGCGTTCGGCTCGTCAATGTTTCCGACCGCACCTTCCTGCTGCATCTCGGTGGCAAGATCGAAACCCAGCCCAAAATCCCTATCCAAAACCGCGATGACCTATCTCGCGTCTATACGCCTGATGTCGCCCGCGTATGCTCGGCCATTCAGGAGGATCCGAAAAAAGCCTACACGCTCACGATTAAAAGAAATACGGTGGCCGTTATTTCGGACGGAAGCGCCGTGCTCGGTTTGGGCAATATCGGCCCTTATGCGGCCATGCCGGTCATGGAAGGGAAGTCGATGCTCTTCAAACAGCTGGCCGGCGTAGACTCCTTCCCGATTTGCCTTGACACCCAGGACACCGAAGAGATTATAGCCTGCATCAAAGCGATGGCGCCGGCATTTGGCGGCATTAACCTGGAGGACATTTCCTCTCCGCGCTGCTTCGAGATTGAACAGAGACTGCGCGACGAGCTGGATATCCCCGTATTCCACGATGATCAGCACGGTACGGCGGTCGTTCTGTACGCGGCGCTGATCAATGCCCTGAAAATCGTCGGAAAATCCATCGATAACGTTCGGGTCGTTGTGTGCGGAATCGGGGCTGCCGGGGTGGCATGCAGTAAAATCCTCCTGTCGGCCGGCGTTAAGGACATCATCGGCGTCGACCGCGAAGGTGCGCTGGTTGCTGGAAGAGAATACAGTAATAGTATGTGGCAATGGTATGCTGAGCATACGAACCCGAACAAAGTCGAAGGTTCCCTGCGCCAAGTGATCCAAGGTGCCGACGTGTTCATCGGCCTTTCCGCAGGCGGCCTGCTTCGCCGCGAAGACGTACAAGCCATGGCTGATCAACCGATCGTATTCGCGATGGCCAACCCTACGCCGGAGATCAGACCCGAAGAGGTCGAAGATATTGTGGGCGTCATTGCGACCGGACGTTCGGATTATCCAAACCAAATCAATAACGTCCTCTGCTTCCCGGGTATTTTCCGCGCAGCCCTGGACTGCAGAGCAACTACGATTAATGAGGAAATGAAGCTGGCCGCAGCCGAAGCCATTGCATCCGCCGTATCGGACGAGGAACGCAACCCGTCGTATATCATTCCGAGCGTGTTCAACCAGAACGTCGTAAAGGCCATTCGTGAGCTTGTCGTGAAAGCAGCGGTCAAGACAGGGGTTGCCCGGAGAATTCCGCGTGAATAAGAATTCCCTCATCCGAAAGTTCAATAGACAAGCTCCTATATATGAAAGGAACACCAGGCAGCGCAAACTCGGAGAATGGAGACAGCGACTGCTTCAGGGGGTTGAGGGCAAAGTGCTCGAGGTAGCTGTCGGCGCCGGCGCCAACTTCCCCTTCTATCATCCTGATACGGTGGACGTAACGGCCGTCGATTTTAGTCCCGAGATGTTAACCCGGGCGCGCCAAATGGCATCCGAGCTTGGCATTCGGGCCACTTTCCTGGAACGGGACATCGAGACCCTGGAGCTGCCGGAACGTTCCTACGACTGCGTGGTTTCCACCCTGTCGCTATGCGGCTATGAAGACCCCGTAAAGGCATTGAACAACATCAACCGCTGGGCGAAACCCGGCGGCCGCATTTATTTGCTGGAGCACGGCATGAGCACGAACCGGCTGCTCGGCGCCGTGCAGCATCTCGTCAACCCCGCGGCACGGCGGATATCCGGGTGTCATTATAACCGGGACATGATCGATATCGTGAATGCCTCGGAACTGAACATCGTCAAGACGGAACGCTATTGGAACGGCATCATCCATCTGATCTGGGCCCAAGCAACCTGACCGTTCATACATACATTCATTTGGACCTGGCGGCATAATTTTAACATGAGCTCTTAATCATGGATATGGAGGAACTTGTTATGAACACAAGGCCTAATGCTAACGAATATTTGCCCCTCGGCGAAAAATACGTATCGCTTGTCCCTGAAGGCCATATTGCCGAGATCTTGCAGCGGCAGCATGACGAGACGTTAAGATCGCTGAGCGATCTGACGGAAGAACAAGCTAATTTCCGCTATGCGGAAGGAAAATGGAGTCTCAAGCAGGTGGTCGGCCATATCGCCGATGTAGAGCGTTTATGGAGCTACCGCATTCTCTACATTGCGCGCGGGGATGCCCGTGAATTTTCAGGGTACGACCGGGAGATTTTTGTTCAGAATTCCCCGTTCGGCCAGCTTCCTCTGCGGGAGGCTCTTAAAGATTACGCTGCCGTCAGGCAGTCCACCATTACGCTGGTCGGAAGCTTGACGGAGGAAGCGCTGCTGCGACAGGGCACGTTCAACAATTACCCGCTCTCCGCCCGGGCGGCCGCCTATGTCATTGCAGGGCATGAGCTTCATCATATGAATATTTTGCGGGATAAATATTTAACGTAATTGATGAAGCTGCTTAGCGGCATGGTCTAGTATTACGTATTCTTAAACAAAAAGGGGCCCCAAAAGATCTTAGATCTGACGGGAACCCCTTTTTCTGTTAGGAGACGCTCCGTGTACAAATCGTTCCTCCCATCGCTGTTGCCCCCAAATTTCTCGGAATGGTTCAAAGCATGGAAGAAATTCGGGGACAAATGAAAAGGTTGGCAGCGCAAGTTTGCTTAGCTCCAATTCCATACCTCGATGCGGCCCAGACGGAATCCCCAGAATTCCGACTCCTCCTTCAGCTTCTCCAGTTCCCGCACAGGTCCCGTGACGGCTGCTCCGTAAACTCGAACTCCATTTTTCTTCAAGTAGGCCAGCCGTTGTTTGTCATCATCCACGCCGTTATATTTGATATTGTTGGTCATCCATTCAACGTCGGCGATCAGCTGCAACACGTCGTCCGATATTCCTGCCTCCAACGAGAAAAAAGTATGCCATGCAGAAAGGAAATGGTTGTCGTCAAACATAATCCTGGGCCTCAATGTAAGATGGGGGATCGTGTGACCAGCGCCGCTAGAGCTATAAGTACCCGGTTTAAACGCCTTCATTTCACCTGAAAAAACAGCCATATTGGTCGCTCGAACATCATAGTCCGACAGGAGCTCCAAAACCTGCTCCGGTGACTTCAACGTTCGAAGCGAGAAGAATAATTCCGCTACGTTGCCGTCCTCCAGTTTCTCTAACTGGTTCATTGCACCATTCGGATGAGAGGAGTCTGTAATCTTCCCACCATCCAGAAGCGCAGAATGCAGAACATAAGGGTCCCTTTCTTCGCGGTTCAGGTAAGGCCCCTGTTCTTCAACGGAATAGGTCAGTTCTCCCCATAACCTCTTCTTCGCGTGAAGCTCTCCGACAATCAACTGCCATTCCCCCACATCCTTATACACTTTCAGCGCTTTCTTCTGGGTGAGGAAGGGCGTCACTTCTACCGAAGACAAGCCGCGTTTATCTACCATCAGTCCACTCTCATGCAATTCAACCGTCGTCATGACAGACCTTATAAATTTATCGTTCAGGCCATTTTTTTCATAATAAATTTGGACGGCTATATAATACATGACATAAGTAAGGAATACGGCCAACGCAGCTAATAAAGCATTAAAGAGCAGCGTTGCCCTTGTCCGCCAGGTCATCCGATGAACATGCAGCATTCGTATCTTCTCCCCCTTCTCACTTAGACAACGGTTTGATTTCGCAAAGGTTACGGTAAAATAAAAAATCGCTACGGCAGCTAGAACACAGCTACCGTAGCGATTCCGTTCACGTTATTCGATTATGGCGCTTTTCGTGGTTGGGCTGTCATGTCCATCCCAGCACTCCACATCCTGAAGCCCCTTGATGCTGTCTTTAGTGAAGACCGGATCGAGGCCTGCCCGCTTCTGCTTCAAGTAGTCATTCAGCGCGGCAAAGGCCGTTCGGGATAGCAGCGCGATGGCGATGAGATTCACGATTACCATCAAACCCATGAAGAGGTCGGCCAAATCCCACACCAGCTTCACGCTGGTTACGGAGCCGAAGATGACCATGGCCAGCACGGAAACCCGATAGATCCATACCCAAACCCGATTCGACTTCAAAAACTCGATGTTGGTTTCCCCGTAGTAATAGTTACCGATCAAGGTACTGAACGCAAATAGGAAAATCATGATCGCCAGGAAGTCGGATGCCCACGCGCCCATCTCCATGGCCAGCGCAGCCTGCGTCAGGGCGATTCCATCAAGTCCGGTCTGCTGGTATGCGCCGGTAAACAGAATAATGAATGCCGTGCTTGTACATATGACCAGCGTATCGATCAGGACGCCCAGCGCCTGAACCAGACCCTGCTTCGCCGGATGGCTTGTCGTTGCGGTCGCCGCTGCGTTGGGTGCGCTCCCCATGCCGGCTTCGTTGGAGAACAGGCCTCTTTTGATCCCGTTCATGAGCGCGGCACCGATCGATCCGCCGACCACCTGCTCATACCCGAACGCGCTTTTGACGATTAGCGCAAAAACATCCGGCAGCTTGGTGATGTTCGCCAATACGATAAACAGCGCGGCACCGACATACAGCACAGCCAGAATCACGACGATCAGCTCCGACATTTTGGCAATTCGCTTCACTCCCCCAAAGATGATGGCCGCAAAAACAACCGCCATGATAATTCCGAGGGTTAAACGATCCGTGCCGAAGGAATTCTGGAAAGCTATCGTAATCGTGTTGGATTGAACCGCGTTAAACACAAGGCCAAAGGACAAAGTGATCAGGATCGCAAACAGCACGCCCATCCACCGCTTTTTTAATCCTTGCTGCATGTAATAGGCGGGACCTCCGCGGAATCCGCCCGCTCCATCCTTTACCTTATAAATCTGCGCCAACGTGCTCTCAATAAAGCTGGAGGCCGATCCGATGATCGCGATGATCCACATCCAAAATACGGCCCCCGGCCCCCCAAGCGAGATAGCCAGGGCAACGCCGGTAATGTTCCCCGTCCCGACGCGGGCCGCCATGCTGATGGCAAACGCCTGAAACGGAGAAATGCTGCCCTTCGTTTTGCTCTTGGGTTCGCGGATGACCCGGAACATCTCCCCGATCAGGCGAAACTGCAGGAACTTGGTGCCCACCGTAAAATACAGGCCAAACGCTATCAGCAATACGATAAGCAGTTTAGACCATAGAAAATCGTTAAAGATAGTAACTACCTGCTGTACAATCTGATCCATTCTCTACCCTCACTATATATATGTCATCACCCATGGTGTAGGTTTGTGAAAAATAGCCCATGTTACATCTAACCATTACTCCCCCCTTGGAGACAAGAGGTTAATTGTGGAAGAGGGAGGCAGGGTGAACAGATCAAGGTCCTTCAAGGGAACCCCTATAAAAAAGACCCTCTCCTCGCGGGTGAGCGCAGGAAAGGGTCTTATCCGTAAGGCTGCTTGCTTCAGCTTGCCTACAATGATGCAGGATTCGTGCCCGTGTAAATCAGAATCGCATCGCGGAGGAACTTGGCGGTTCCAGGCTGCTTCTCGTCATAATGGGCGGTAAACCGCTCATCGTCAACATACATCTGGGCAAGGCCGGCATGGGCTTCTTTGCTGTAATCATTCCAATAATAGGTGAGCCAACGCTTGTGAAGATCGGCCGCCTTCTGGGCGAGCTCGCCGGCAGGATCGCCCTGCTTAAACGCTTCGGCCAGCGTTTCGTACAGCTCCTCCGCCAGACGCGTTACTTCATCATGCTGCGCTTGCGTCATATTTTTCAGCTTGGCATTGGATTTATTTACAGTTTCGTCGCCATACTTCTCGCGAATTTCCTTGCCGTATTTCTTCTCATTATCATCAATCAGCTTCTGCTTGAATCCTTCGAATTTCTCTTGGTCACTCATCGTTTTTCTCCCTTCGGCGGAGGCAATCGTGTTCTCCACATTGGTAATCAGCAAATCCAGCTGCCTTCTCTTGTCTAGGAGCTGCGCATGGTGTTCCTGGAGCGCCTTGGTCCGATTGAAGGATGGTGAGGTCATAATTTCCTTGATACCTTCCAATTGCAGCCCAAGCTCCCGGTAAAACAAGATCTGCTGCAATTGGTCGACCTCCTCCTGCCCGTAAATCCGATATCCCGACGAGTTGATTCTGGCCGGCTTCAGAATCCCGATCTCATCGTAATAACGGAGGGTTCGCGTGCTTATTCCCGCCAACTTCCCAAGCTTCTGCACCGTGTATTCCATGGTTTCACCTCCTGACAAACTCAATGTACACCTTTACGTAACGTTAAGGTCAACACTTCGTGAGAAAAAAATGATGAATTTCTTATATATAAAAAAAGAAACTGAATGTATTCTTAATAGAATACCATCCAGTCTCTTCAGCAATCCAATCTCGATTCAATCGTTATTCCGTATCCTCATCCGTTTCTCCCGCAGCCGACTTATCAGCGTCAGTATGCTTCTCGTTCACCCATTGCTTCAAGGGCTCGGTCATTTGATCTTTCAGCTTCTGAATCAGTTGATCCTCCGTCATTCCCTTCGCCGCCGCGATCTCGGCCAACGATTGCCCTTCTTCCATTCCAGCCTTCAGCTCGTCCTCCGACACTCCGAGCAATGCCGCGATTTCTTCCGGATTACCGAATTTGCCGAACCCTCGTCCTCCTTTGCCATGACCTTTTCCAAAACCGGCGTCGCTGCTCTCTATGATTTGGGTAAGACGGTCGCTCAGACCCTCTTTCCACTCGGCTGCTTCGGTTTCCGTAATGCCGCCCTCACTCAGACGCTCATCGATGTTGGCGGTTTCCAGCTCAATCAGCTTCTGAACGAACGCGGATTTGGCCATTCCTTTGCCTTCGGCAATTTCGGCAAACGTGCTGCCCGCTTCAAGCGCCTTCCGGATTTCGGCCTCCGTCAGCCCAAGGATTTCGGCCGTTTCCTTCACGATGCTGCCGCCCCGAGGTCCGCCCGCCTTATGACCCATCCACTTCCCTTCCCGGTTCTTCACTGCATCCGAAGCCGTTGTGTCCGTTCCCGTCTGACCGTCCTGAGCTGCCGAGGCTGCCGTATCCGTGCTCGCTGCGGCAAAGGTTTTGTTCTGAAGATACCCGGCTCCCCCCAGCACGATCGCTGCCGCCATGCTGCTTACTAATACTTTTTTGCTTATCGGATTCATCGTCATCTCTCCTTCTAGGATCATGGTTTGTCTTGCTATTTGAAGTATAGAGACGGAATCTGAAAGCAATCTTAGGGGAAGGTTATGCCAGGCTTAGGCTAAGCTGAAGGTTTGCTGAATGTGGCGCTATGCCAATCGGCTTACGTACATCATGAAGCTGCGGAGTACACCCTAGTCGGAAATGGGTGCGGAAGCTAAACAAGCGAAAGAAGACGGGACACGCCAAAAAACCGCGCACAGCTGGATGGCGAGCGCGGTATCCGCAGGTACTAGCGAAAAGACAACGTGCGGGCGGAGGCCAGCTTGCGTACCGTCAGCCACAGGGACAAGAGGAGCAGCAGCTCGAATACGTTCGTGGCAGCCGAGCTTTCGATCGGGATCGGTATGGCGCTCCCGGCAGCCATCAGCACCGTGCCGATGAACAGCAGCGGCGTCTTTTTTCTCCGCCATACGATAATGCCTGCCGTCAGCAGCGGGATCAGGATCAGAATCACCATCAGCGGCGGCCCCCCGGATTCGGACGAAACATAACGCAGCGCTCCATACTCCATGGATGACTGGAGCTTGAGCGGCAGCGTCTCCGTCACCACCTCGAGCACGATCAACGCTGCGGTGAAAAGCCAGGCCCCCCATGCGGCGGCCGGTCTGCTGGCCCAAGGGCTTCCGGCCTTGCGTATCAGGTCGAACGACACGAGTACAAGCAGCGGCGTGGCCAACGCATGCACCCAGAAACGCGCAACGTTAAGCCCCTCCAGCAGATCACCTTCCCCCATGTATTTCCCGATGCCGATCACCCCGTTATCCCAGACCAATCCGGCCGTTACGATCAGCAGCAAGTACCGAAGCCCCGGTGACGCATCCCGCCTCAACAGCACGCACCCATACAGAAACAGCACGGCATATATAGCGGCCAAGCCCAAATACAGCACAGAATCCATGGTTACATATCTCCTTTCGTCCTAATCCCTCATGAGCGGATTTCGATCGACTCGTATAGTACGTACTGATAGGTTTTATACCCGTTAGCCCGCCATCCTAACCTAAGTGTATGTATATGAAGCAGAGGCTGCAGAAGATGCCGCGATTATGTAATGGAGCCGCAAAAGGGAATGTCCGGCGCGCGAAGCGCAAAAAAACCGTAGGAGCAAGTTCTCCCACGGTTTCTATCCTTATTTCCTGCGTTGTTCAATAAGTGGCCTATTCTCTCGTCCGATCAGTTCAAGGCTCCTGATTTTCCTTCACCTCCGCTTCCGAAAGGGCCCGTTTGGCCAAATTCGTCAGCACGACATCATCCATCGGCGGATTATGAAGACCTGCCCGGACATCCCGGTACATACGCTCCAACGGGAGCTTCCGGGAGAGACTCAATCCCCCTACGATCCGCATGGCCTGATCGACAATCCGGACCGCCGCATTGGTCACGACATACTTGGCAAGCCCAAGCTCGGGTTTGAGCGCGGCGCGGTTCTCCGCTTCCTTGTCCCAGCGGTCGGCGGTTTGGTACAGATAGCTGCGGGCCGTCAGCAGGTCCGCTTCGATGTGAGCGATCTGCCTTTGGACGTTCGGCAATTCGGCAATGGGCACCGTCAAGGAGTTCGGTTGATGATGACGGGCAAAATCGATGGCAAAATTCCGCGCGGCATAAGCAATCCCCATATAACATGCCGGGATATGAAGCAGAATGCCTTCCGTAGGCACTTGAAACTCAGGCTTCTCATAATCGGGTCCCCGAATGACTTCCGTGTCCGGCACGAATACGTCCTCCAGAATCACGTCATGGCTTCCCGTTGCCCGCATGCCCATCGTATTCCAGGTCTCTTCAACCTTGACCCCTGGCCCGCTGCGAACGAGGAACGCGCCGACCTTCTCGCTATGCTCGATTCCGGCCGTAACCACGAATTGCTTCAAGATCGGGCTTAACGTGCTGAAGGTTTTGCGTCCGGTGATGTGCCAGCCGCCCGACACCCGCCGTGCCGTCGTCTCCGGCCTTCCGCCCCGGCTGGGGCTCCCCGTCGCAGGCTCGCTCGCCAGTTCATTAATGACCGTGCCTTCTGCTACAACGTCTCTGCACAATCTCTCAAATAACGGCTCCGGCCAAGCCCCGGAAAGGCGCAGCTGCAGTATCTGCCCGATATGCCAGCCTACGGCCAGCGCCGTAGACCCGTCTCCTCGGGCGAGCCGTTCCTGGGCAAGCACCATTTCGTATACGGAGGCTTCTTCTCCTCCAAAGGCTGCCGGAACGGTCAGCTTTAGATAACCGGACTCCTTCAAATCATCAAAATTCTCGAACGGAAACGATCCCTCCAGATCGTGCTGAGGTGCTCTTTCCGCGAATATCGCTCCAAGCTTGTCGGCCCGGGTTGCGATCATCGCTTCGCGTTCATTACGTATGAATGGATCTGTGGAACCGAATCGATTCAAGTTCGTCCCCTCCTTGATAACCCTTGTATTCCGATGGATATATACTTGAAATTGTAGCAACCCTGTTTTGGGGTGTCAATGAAAGGGCTCAGATACCGTTAGATTCCTTGTTCTGACAGAAATGAAGCGATCGCCTCGTTCACATCGTCGGGGTTATCCAAATTCGTTGCGTGATGAGCGTTCCGGATCATTTTCAATTGAGCGGTCGCGATGTGTTCCTGCATATATGCCTGCTGCCTTCCGATCATCGTGTCGCTTTCGCCTTGAAGCAGCAATACCGGGCACTGGATTTTGTGCAGATCATGCGTGCTGTCCATTCGGGTAACCGCATCCCATATCCGAATCCAATCGGAATGAGCAATGGAGCCAAAAGCTTGCTCAATATAGGCTTGATTGCTCTTATTAAATTTGGATAGCATCCTGCCTTGTATTTTTCCGGATAAGGACATCGGCATCAGATAACTTGTTAAGCGGTTTACCGGCACGAACATGCGCTCGAACCAATTAAACGCATTCGTGAACGGCGTGCCGATCAGTACCAGGGCCGCAACCTTCTCCGGATAGCGAACGGCAGTCTGCAGCGAAATATGACCGCCCAGGGACAGCCCGCAAAGCGTCGCTTGTTCAATGCCGAGTTCGCCTAGCAAATCCGCCAAATCCCTGCTGAAATCCTCCGAATCCACCTTGCCGTGCGGCAAGGAAGAGGAGCCATGCCCCCGGATATCCCACACCACGGTTTGATACCGACGGGAGAAGGCATCGACTTGAGGCCGCCACTGTTTATGGTTCCAGGAAGCTCCGTGCGTAAACACCAACGGCTTCCCTTCTCCCTTCACTTCATAATACAAATCGACTTCCCTTCCTTTGTAAATCGGCATAGCCTTCACCTCTCCATAATAAAATGGGCATTATTCGGTACCGCCTTGAACGAGCGAGGCGAATATGACCTGAAAGCACTCGTCAAACAGTTCGTCCAAGCTTCGGTCAGACTCTTTGATCCAGAT
>NZ_AEXS01000040.1:0-11522 GCF_000204455.1 Paenibacillus sp. HGF5
TCCGAATAGGAAGAAAGCTGAGGCTTCTCGGCTAGTCCGAGCGCACGCACGACCATCGCGACGAACTCGGCGCGGGTCATCGTACGGTTAGGATCAAACGTGCCGTCAGCCGATCCGTTCACGATCAGCTTGTTCGCCATCCGCTCGATGTCGCTTTGCGCCCAATGTCCCTGGATATCCCCGAAGGTTCGGTTGGAGCGAACCGCGGTGAACACGCCGTTATATGCGCCATAAAAAGTCGCTGTCTCCCCTTCAAAAACGGAAGGGACAAAGCGCGGCTTCCCTGCGTCATCCACCCACACGACGGTGGAATGGTCGGGTTCTGCCGCACCGTTCAACGAGAATGTGCGCTCCAAATACGTGCCTTCCGCTTCGATTTTTACATTGCCGACGCTGTATAGCTCAAAGCTCGTCGGCCTAGCCAGCATGTCATAGCCTTGACGGGTCAATTCCTCATCCAGCTCACGGCTTGCAGAATCCGTCATTCTCGCGATGACAACCGTTACGGTCGTTCGGTTCGGGAGGTCGCTTAGCACGTGCAGCGGAACGCTGTAGCTTGCCCCGTTCACTCCAATCCGAATGGCTGCATTCGGATTCGCCGCAAGGAGAACCTGCAGCGCTTCAGCCGGAAAATCGACCTTCACCACCGGATCCTCATTATCGATGTCGATGACGATATCCTCCCCGCCAACGGCCCATGACCGAACCAGATCGGAGTCCGGTATCAGTCTCAGAACGGTGCGCCCATCATGCTCCTGCTCTTTTTTGGCGGCGACCCGAACTTGTTTGCCGTTGATCGTTACGATCATTCTTGGGTCCGGCGCAGGGGAAGGGGCAGGAACCGGAACCCAGCTATAGGACGGGGATTCCGGTTCTGGGGTATAGGCGGCTCTCATATCGATGCGCCCTACGTCGACCGTCTCCCCAGCTAGGACATTTACGGTTGTCGCATAATCGTTATACGTCGCTGCCGTCACCGTGAGTTCATGACGGCCTGCCGCTACGTTATTCAGCGCAAATCTCCCCTCGGCGTCGGTCATATCCTTCATTCCGCCCACCGATACCGCCGCACCGGCCAGCGGTGTATTCCCTGTACCGTAGACTGCGCCGGTCACCGTCCCCGTATCTGTTGGAGCCGATTGTACCGTCACTGCCGCGGTGGCCGTGAACCCGCCGTCGACGGTCGTCACCGTAACGACTGCCGTACCTTCAGCGACCGGCGTCACCTCGCCGCTCTGGTCCACCTGGGCGACGCTTGAATCGCTGGAACTCCAGGAAACCGCCTGTTTCGTCGCATTCGCCGGCATAAGGACGGATGTCAGCTTCTGTGAAGCACCTCCTGCCGTAAGGGTCAAAGTCGTCTGATCCAAACTCACCCCCGTAACGGGGATTGTGTTACGAATATGGCTCGCTTCTACTTGGATAACGCTCCAAGCTTGGATGCGCTGCTGTGCATCCAACTCAAATACCTGGAGATATTGACCCGGGATCGGATCAACAATGTCCGTACCTAACGAATACAAGGCCGCTTCGCCAGGCAGAGCATCTCCCAATAGGGGACGCTCACCGGCATCTGGTCCGAGCAAATAAGCAAACGTATGCCCAGAATCGCCCGGAACTGCCGTCGCGCTCGTCGCACCGTTCGCTCTGCCTGGGCTGATAGCAAGCCCGTCGATGTCCGGTGCCGTTTCATCCACGTACAGAGTCAATACCGCGCTGACGGTGTTCTGGCCCGCATCGGTCGCCGAGACCGTTACCGGGAACGCGCCCCTCACCGTGGGTCTGCCTTTGAGCATGCCATGATCCGTCAACGCCAGGCCGTCAGGAAGTCCGGAGGCGTTCCAGGACAAGCCCCCCCTTGCGCCGTCGAAAGCTTCAAGGACCAAGGAATAAGGAGCGTCCTTGTCCGCCCGCGGCAGATCCGTTGTCAAAATGTCCGGACGAAAATAAGGATATCCTCCATTAATACCGGCATCGACGGCCCAGATATCGGTGAAATCCCAGCCTTGGTAATTGGATGCTTCCCTCATTTCGTTGGTCGTAAGGCCCGTAATGTGAATCGAGCCAGTACCACTACCATCTCCTACGCCGCTGGTTTGCATGGTAGCAACGGAATCGAAATACGAGGCATGGATCGAGGGATTCGTCGCGTCGAAAATGGAACCGACAAAGCCGCCCATCCCGCCATAGCTGAATCTTCCGGATTGGGTGACAGCTGTCGACGAATAACTATTAGTAATATCCCCATATACTAGCTGTCCCGCCAATCCGCCCCCAAAGAAAAAGTGATCGCCACCCGAATTGGTCACCGTCCCTGTGGCATAAGAGTCGCTAATGGAGCCTGCGCCTTGGGATCCGATAAGCCCTCCTGCAAATTGGTTGGAGGCATCACCGCTCTTTACGGCAGCGGATGAAGATGAACGAATAATGCTGGAATGATCGTATGCCACACCGACCAATCCGCCTGCTACGCTCACGCCTGTATAACCGGTATTGCCGCTCGTAACGTTACCTTGCGAATACGAACCGATGATGCTGCCGCCGACCAGATGGCTGGCCAATCCCCCAGCATAGCTGCCGCCATGGACTTGAACCGTGACACCCAGATGACGAATCGTACCCGACACGTGGCCGAAGAATCCGACATCCTGCAGTGCGCTGCCTTCGATCTTAAGGCCTTCAATCTGGTATCCCCCACCGTCGAATATCCCGCGGAAGGCTGCCGCTTCATTGCCCAGCGGCACCCAATCGTATCCGGTCATATCGATGTCGCTGGTCAATCGGATATTCCGTTCCAGGTAGGACGCTTGATTCCGATTGATATAGGCCAGTTCTTCAGCCGTACCTACGAGAACCCAACCGGACTCTTCAGCCGGAACAGAGCCGTAACCAGCCCGGACCATGGGCTGAGCGGAAGCCAAGGGAGCAAGCACCATCGAGAAAATGAGAGTTACTGCCAGAAGCATGGACATTTTTTTCATAAACAGGTTTCTCCTTTGCATCAGTACACTCGATGATTTATAGATACACTCCGTGATCTGATAAATTTCGACATCTTTAATTAAGTGTAATATAACAATGGAACAAAGACTGTCTCAATTTTGTTTCAAGTTCTTAGGAAGGTGCAGTGATACGTTTTGATTTACAGATTCGGCTACTATTTTTTGTACGATTTCTGCTAGCGATTTGGAACTTACATTTGATTCAAGAAACAATTCGTAATCCATTCATTTCCAACCCCTAGTTACAAGCGAGTATTATATGGGTTTGGTGAGTACAATCGGCACCCCCCACAACCTTTAAAATATTCATGATTCAAATGCTGTTCTTTCCGGGAATTTGCCCCCCTCTCGAACCAAGCAAACCGCCAATCTTTGAGCCGCTCTATCAAAATAAAATTCACTTGGAATACTGGGGTCAGGCAAAGACTCCAACTCAGCAAACTTCTTAGTAGTCTTATTCAATTCAATTTTCCCCATAACGTCTTCGTTTGGACCAAATTTGTAAACAACAATATGATCATCTTCATGTTCTTTTAATAGCAACACATACGAAGCCATTTTACTCATCCTCATTTCAACATTTTTTGGTCTTCGTTTCTTCTTTCTAGAGCGTGCTAAAAAGCTTATTCCTAACTCTTCTTCAGGTTGGAATAAGCCTTTTAAAAGTTATAAACCCAATTAAGATGAATCAATTGGTTACAACTATTCTTCAGAAATAAACCTCGCAGGAACACTGTCAGCTAACCATACAGCATCATTGCCTTGATAAAAGTTACATCCTTCATTTGAAGCCTGCTCAGCTCGAACTACTAGCAGGACGGGACTAGGATCTTTACGCTTTCCGACCAAATATGCTGTTTCTCTATCAACGGATAGATGAACATACTGTCTACCCATTGGTCGAAGTCCCTCGTGCAAAATTTGTTCGACTAAGTGTCTAGCTGTCCCATGATAAAGTAATGTTGGCGGAGTTCCAATTACTTTCGATATTTTTTTGGGTGCAGAGTGACCATACAAGGCTCGTATTTTTCCATTCAAAATTTCATGCCGTGCTTTATCTGATTTATCAATCATTTCAATTAGATCATTTTCGGTTATAGATTCCCATTGTTTATCACGACGCAGCGCAATTAGAATCTGTTCAATGCTTACCCATCCTTCATCATCTAATTCTAATTCATACTCCCATGGTGCATGTCTTAAGGCATATGATACTTCTTTACTTAATTTTGTAATATCCACTACTCACACTCCATACTTATTAAACTTTAATTTTGCCTTTTAGACCAGTAACCTTCGATTTCATTGATCGCATTTATTGCATCCGCTCTGATGCTGCTGTTTTTGTGTGCTAAATACTTGGTTAGATAGGGTAAATACTCCTTTTTAAAAGTAAAGCTTAGTATCGTCAATGCGGAATGGAGACACTCCTCAGGCAGAAGTTCAAGATTGTCAGCTAAAATATCGAAGTTTATCCCCTCAATGTTTTTATAAGTTGCTGCGGATAGTACAGTAGTAAATATTTCTTCCTTCATATCTAAACTCTCTTCTTTAATACCGAAATGGAGTAGTACTGTAACAATATCATTGAAATTATCAATCGAATTGTTATAGGATTCGAAAATATCACAAAGGTGGCTTAACATCTCTGTTTTTTCCTCAGTATTCGATCCAGAGAGTGTTGCCTTTAGTTCTTCTATATTCAATTATTTCACCTCATTCCATATTATGGTATGAAAGGAATATGCGTATCATTAGCAATTGACTCATCATAATGAGGACTGTTTTCTCTTAGGACATTCTCTTTATGAAAGTTCCCTTCAGAATCCATTGTCCATTTCCATTTTGGGTTAACTTGCTTAACTTCTACTCTATAAATCCAACCATTCGCAGCATTGCTACCCGATGGAGCATTAGGATCGACACTGTGTGCCCGTACATCCCATGTTTTTCCTGATTCATCAACCCATCTGAATTTCACTCCTTCTGTAGCCCCTCCAGGTACTTCCCTCCAGGGAATTTGCTTAGCATCCGTAGGTATTCTAGATATAAGATCATTTATGTCTTTGATGTTCTGTAAATCACCAACCGCTCCAGTACCCATTTTATTTAGGTCTATATCCGGAGCCTTAGGCGTCCCCTCAACAACCTTCCCCCATCCCCACCCGAATCATGCTTCAGGTGCGGGTGAGTCTTCACGCCGATCCGGCGTGTGGCCAAGCCGGCCAGGATCATGGCAGCCTGCTGCCCCATATAATTAGAAGCACCGCCCGACGCCTCAACGTCTGCGGCGAATTTCTCCTGGGTATCGGCATCAAAAATCATTTTGCTTCCCCAAACCGCCGTGTCGATGATCTCTTCCGCCGTCCCGATAGTTGCATTATAGGCCATGTCCTTGGCAGTGCCAAGCGGGTCTTCCACCAAGGATGTAGCCGTATCCTTTACCGAATTTGCTACGGATTTCGCCCCAGTCTGCAGCCCCTGCCAGAAGTCCCCCGCATGGTCCCAGAACGTTTTGGACTCGTTCGCAGCGCTCGCTGCCGATGCCGCCATCATGATATCTTCACGCATATCCGCTGAGATGAACCGGTAAGCAATGGCCTTCAATTCCTGGCCGATGATCCGTAGATGCTCAATCGTTTTATTCATTTCGCCATGGGCACGCTGAAAATCTTCGAAAAACCGCGAACGGGTCGTTCCTTCCCACGAAGACATCATATATGTAATCTGCTGGTCCAGCCGATTCTTGGTCGTTTCCAGTTCTTCCGCAGCCCTGGCGGCTTCCTCCGATACCCGAATCAGTACCTCGGGCGGGACAAGTATTCTAGGCATTCGCATCCTCTCCAACGTTTCATTGGACCTTATTGTATCTATCTTCTAAGATATGGAAAAGGTTCCAGAGTCCTTCATATTGACGGCAATGGAGTGTGCAAGTTGGATGAAGCGAAGCCTTCATGCTTCCTATGGTACAGAAGCCCCAATATGCCTCTGTTCTCTCTAGTATAGTGACAGGTTTGGTTGGCATCATGGTGTATCCCTAATAAAACAGCCATAAAAGGGTTACCTTCTATGACTGTTTATACTTGCTCTTATTCATTTTTCCGTTAGCGCTCGACTACTTCTTAATAAACACAATTTTCACGCCAACCACTTGATCCTGCTCATTCACGGCCTTATACACGCCGTATGCACCATCGCCCATGCCGGTACGAGATACGACGCCCCCATCCAGAACACCTGCTTCTTCACCGCTCTCGGTGATGTCGCAGCACGCATAATACCATTCCGTATCCGTGTCCGAGCTATCCGATGCTGAATTCGCATCCGGAATTCGGTACTTTTGAATATCAAAAATTCCCGCCTGTCCGCTATCCACTCCAGCCACAAAAGGACACTTGATCCACTCCAGGAATGCCCCCTGTTCTGCTACCGAGTGATGGTAAGCCGTCAGCCTGGCGTTGGCTTCGCCCCAGTCCGGGATCTCCACCTTCTCCACTTCCCCTACCCACGTTCCATTCAATACGGCTTCCAACACGCCCATGATAATAATGTTCGTATCCAATTCATAACAAGGATCGGCCACAACCAATTGTCCGGAATTCACTTCAAAATGGCCCAGTTGAATGTTCAATGAAGATACCTCCAATAACAGCGTATAATGGTTCTATTTTAACACGTATAAATAATCAGACTCCATTTTCAACCTAGCCCCTCTTGATTCCACAACGACATCTCCTCAATCCTAGCAGTCACCTGATTTGTTCCACGCTCCATCTATTCGCCTTTAAACTATGGACATCTCTTTTTCAACGGACTATAATGACAAAAGCGCTCCAAAAAACGAACATTAAGGCGGTAAACATGAGTAAATATATGTTATTATTTCAAGGGACTTCTTTTTCAAGCAAATCTCCCAAAGAAATTCAAGTATTGAGAGACTATCTTTACTGCGTCAACATGGGCGGCATGATTGAGCGAGTCGTGGCACCGGAAGACGCCGACTATCAATCCTTGCTGGATACGTATCAAGGCACGGACAGCTTTCACCGACTAGAAGAAGGACAGTATTTCCTGCCTGGCTTTGTCGATTTGCATGTTCATGCCCCGCAATGGGCTCAATCCGGAACCGCATTGGACATTCCGCTCTACGATTGGCTGAATACCTATACGTTCCCGCTGGAATCCAAATTCTCCGATCTGGAGTTTGCGCAAAAGGTTTACGACGATGTGGTAAGCACCCTGCTGGCCAACGGAACAACGACAGCCCTTTATTTTGCCACGGTGCATAAAGAAGCCAGCTTGTTGTTAGCCCAAATCTGTGCAAGCAAAGGCCAGCGCGGACTTGTCGGAAAGGTCGTCATGGACGATCCCGAGCAGAATCCGGATTACTACCGCGATGCAGACACATCCACGGCACTGGCGGATACGGAGGAATTTATTATCGCTGTACAGGAACTCGCCAAGACCACCAAACAAGGTGTATATCCCGTCGTCACCCCACGCTTCATTCCAAGCTGCACCGATGAGGGGCTGAAAGGTTTAGGCGAACTGGCAGCCAAATACGACACGTATGTGCAGTCCCACTGCAGCGAAAGCGATTGGGCGCACGGTTATGTGAAAGATCGATTCCAGAAAAACGATGCGTTTGCCCTGCATGATTTTGGCCTGCTGCGCGATAAATCGGTCATGGCTCATTGTAATTTCCTTGATGACCAGGATGCAGAATTGTTTGCTGACACCGGCACCGCGATCGCGCACTGCCCGATATCCAACGCGTATTTTGCCAACAGCGTCATCCCGGTCGCCCGCTTCCATGCCAAAAATGTCGAGATCGGTTTAGGCTCGGATCTATCCGGCGGCTTCTCACCGAGTCTCTTCGATAATATAAGACAAGCCGTAATGTCCTCGAGAATGCTGGAAGATGGCGTGAACACCTCCCTTCCTGCGGAAGCTCGCGGCGTACCCGAGTCGAGGATTACGGTCCATGAGGCATTCTATCTGGCTACGGCCGGGGGCGGTGAAAGTTTGAGCCTGCCGATCGGTCGCATTCAAGAAAACTACGCATGGGATGTGCAGGTGATCGATACGAGACTTCCATCCGCGAAGCTGCCGATTTTTGACGAGTTTGAAGATATACAAGATATTTTTCAAAAAATCATGTATCTGGCACGGCCTGAGCATATCCGCGAGGTGTGGGTGCAAGGGGAAAAGGTTCATACGCGTTAAGAGAATAGAGGTTGTTCAAAACGCAATTCATCCTAACATTCGAGGTGTCCAACGGAGTGAAAACACAAGCAGAAGAGCTAAATGACACGCAAACAAAAACACAGCATTTAACGGTTCCGCCCGACGGCAAAATATCTTTCGGAAAATCCGCCATTCTCGGTTTACAGCATGTCGTCGCGATGGATGTCTATGTCGTCCCTTTCCTGATTGCCATGCTAATCGGCTTAGCGCCCAATCAGTCCAGCGCATTGATTCAATCCACGTTTATTGCGGCCGGGCTTGCCACGATCGTGCAAACGTATTTCTGTATGAAGCTGCCGATGGCGCAGGGGCCTTCCTATGTTCCACTCGGCGCGATTGTCGCGATATATGCCGCCAGCGGCGGTGGGGAGATGGGTTGGAGTTCCGTGCTGGGCGCGAGCTTAATTGGTGCGATCCTCGTCATTATTTTGGGGTATACAGGAATTTTCAATAAAATCGTTACTTCCTTCATCCCGCCTATTGTCGGGGGCACGATCATCTTCATCGTCGGTCTGTCCTTATTGCCGGTTGCCATCCGAGACAATATCTACGGCGCCACGGACGCTACCATCAATCAGAACGTGCTGCTGGCCCTGATCTCGGCGGCTGCACTCATTCTGTTCGTGATCCTGGGTTCTTTGTTCCGCACGAGAGGCGCGATATTCCGCGTTACGTCCGTGATGGTCGCATTAATTATCGGATGTATCTCAGCCAACTTTATGGGGGTGCTGGATTTCAGCGCTGTCGCAAACGCCAAGTGGTTCAGCATGCCGCAGATTCCGTTTAAGGATTTTGGCTTCTCGTTCGACTTCTCGGCGATCATCACCATGATCATTATTTATCTCGTCCTACTGGCAGAAACGACGGGTACATGGTTTGCCATAAGCAACGTTATTGATAAACCGTTAACGGATAAAAACATTAACCGTGGGGTGATTGGTGAAGGGATTAGCTGCCTGATTGCTTCCGGACTCGGCTCCACGCCGGTTACCGGCTATTCCACGAATGCAGGCATCATCTCCATCACGGGTGTGGCCAGTCGTCGGGTCTTTCTGGCGGTGGGCGGATGGTTTGTCCTCTTCGGCTGCTCCGGCAAATTGGCCGCATTGATCTCCTCGATCCCAACGGCTGTCATCGGCGGCGTATTCGCCATCGTCTGCGGCATCATCTCGATTAACGGGATCCAGGTCATGAAGAACGTAAAAATCGGCGAAAAAGAAATGTACATTATCGCCATCCCGATGATTTTGACGTTGGCGTTAGTGCTCATTCCTAAAGATTTCTTGTACACGCTGCCTACATTCGTGCAGTATTTACTCGGATCACCGATTCTGGCTGCTTCGCTTGCAGCGATCTTGTTAAATAAATTGCTGCCAAGTGCGAAGTAGGTTGTAGAGCGAGGCAATTGGACTTATATGTAAGGTTAAATGGGGCTGCCCTCAAAGTGACTACGTTTGTCGTAGGCTTTGGGGGTGTTTTTTTGTATATGGGGGACACTGATCAAATCAAACATGTGTTTACTGAACCTGTGATTGCACTCACTTCCTCTTGTTTCTCATGGCGGCGAGCAGCTTCACATTCCCATAGGCTCCTTCCACGAAGCGCCGATAATCAGGGGATTCCACTGGAACGATCGCGATTTGCCCCTTTGCATTGAAATGAATACCCCACCCGTATTTCTTCGGGAGCATCGATGCTCTCAAGCATGGTTGCGGCTTCATATAAAACTCGTCTCGAATCTGGTCCCCTCTCTCGGCTAACTCTGCCTCCGGAATGTTTTTGTGCCGGATATGCACTTCGTACAAAAGCTCCTCCTGGGTATAGCCATACGGATGATTCGTGATTAACTCAAACTCGATGCCCGGCTTGGTTTTTCCGTCTTTCTTGTCTGGCGGCTGCGTTCCAGTCTCAACGGGGCAATCTGCGGCAACGGTAATAAACGTATCATAGTAATTCCAATCCATTTTCGTTCCTCCTAATCCAATATATAGCACCGCTCATAACACATCGACTTATTTATAACCAATTATAACCCTCTATCCCTGACAGAATCGGTCAGTCATTTTGACCGTTTTTTCATATTTCCCCCTAATTCTATACAAATAATGAGGAGCCTCTGTTTAACAATTCGCGGATTGCGAATTGCCTTCTAAGCGGTATAACGCGTGTGGTATACTTAGCACAAAAAATTAGAGCGCGTGACGAAGGGAGTTAGTATGAACCATCATAGGATAATAGAACAAGCATTGATTCATATCGAGGAAAATTTAGAACAGCCTTTATCCGTGTCATCCGTTGCTCTTACTTTCAATATGTCTAAATATTATTTTCATAGGCTTTTCTCTGCCATGATGGGCTGTTCGTTAAATCAGTACATCCTATCTAGAAGATTGAATGCCACTTTACCACTCATTTATAACAACAACTTGTCGCTAACCGATATTGCTTATCAGTTAGCCTTTGGTACGCAAGCCTCATTCACCCGGGCATTCAAACAACATTACGGCGTAGCTCCAAGCTCGCTAAGAGCAGGGTTCAATAAAATCTCTCCGACTCCAATACCTACTGTGGTTAAAAGACCATTTAAAAATATGAATGGTGATATCGTCACGGATTTCACACTGACAGAGTTCAAAGAGACCCGAATAAGCGGGATTGCCTTTGAAGTAGACCTAGCCACTGATGATTACAAGAAGAAGATTCACTCCCATTCCAAAATGCTGTTGAATCATATTGATGACAACATAAATGGTTCTTGTTTTGTCATTTATTCAAACTGTCAACCCAATTCAACTCGGTTCAAAGTTCTGTTCGGAATCCCAAGTGACATTCAAATTCATGAACCCTTTTATTTCACGGTTGATGTACCGACTATTTTTTGTGCGAGGTTCAACTATTTTGGTGACCTGCTTGATATTGGAGAAGTGCTCAAAACAGACTATGCAAGATTCTTAAAGATTTCCAAGCAAGAGTCCGATCAATCGGATATTGAACTTATCCAAGTTTTTAATGATGTCCACAATCTGGATTCAACCTACCATATCTATGCACCAATCAAGAAACTCCCTGACGATCTGGAAATTTAATGTTGAACCGAGGAGCCAAACCGTCAGAGGAACTATTTATTTCATTCAATTAGGGAAGATCGAAGACATCTCTAATTCGATGCTTACTTACGTTCCGACCAAATAATATATCCGATCCATATAAGAGCAACTCCCATCGGTATCGCCAATGCCCGATCAAACGGATGGGGGATGATTGCAGCAGCAA
>NZ_AEXS01000039.1:0-1515 GCF_000204455.1 Paenibacillus sp. HGF5
AACGAACGTGGAGAAGCTGAGAACCAAGACGCCGTCGGTCAATACCCAGATTCGAAATCTGTCGGGCGGGAACCAGCAGAAGGTGCTGCTGGCGAGATGGCTGCTTACGGAGCCCGAGATCCTGCTGCTGGATGAGCCGACCCGCGGGATCGATGTTGGCGCCAAGTTCGAGATTTATTCCATCATTACGCAGCTGGCGACGCAAGGGAAGAGCATCATTATGATTTCCTCCGAAATGCCCGAGCTGCTCGGAATGTCCGACCGGATCATGGTGATGAGCGAAGGGCGGATGACAGGAATTCTGGAAGGGCAGGAAGCAAGCGAAGAGGAAATCATGCGGCTGGCCGCACAGCAGCGGTCGGCCGATCCGGGAGGGGAAGTCGATGAATTCGCAAGCCATCGTTAAGGTTAAGGATTATTTGGCGCAGCGCGCCATATTCGTAGTATTGATACTGCTCGTCATCGGGATTGCCGTCGCAGATCCCAACTTTCTGGCCTTTTCCACATTGCGGGATATTCTGCAGCAATCCTCGACCAGATTGATCATCGCGCTGGGAGCGGCATTCATTCTGATCACCGGCGGGGTAGACCTTTCCGCAGGTCGCGTCGTAGGCTTAACCGCGGTCGTATCGGCTTCGATGCTGCAAACGGAGGTTTATGCGAACCGATTCTTCCCGGATTTGCCCCAGGTATCGGTTCTATTGCCGATCCTGATCGGCATCATAGCGGGGCTTATCGTCGGTCTAATCAATGGTTTCATCGTAGCCAAGCTGCATGTGCCGCCGTTCATTGCGACGCTCGGTACGATGGTCGGGATATACGGCGTCAATTCCATCTATTTTGATATGGAGCCGAACCAGTCCCAGCCGATCGGCGGCTTACGATCGGATTTTACCGTGTGGGGCAGCGGCTACATCGACTTTGGCGGCGGTTACTCACTCCCATACATCGTCATCATCGCTATCTTTGTTGCGTTCATCTGCTGGGTCATCTTCAACAAGACCCGGCTCGGCAAAAACATGTATGCCATTGGCGGCAACGTGCAAGCCGCGCATGTATCGGGGATCAATGTCGCTCGCAATCTCATCGCGATCTACGCCATTTCCGGTGCACTGTACGGCATCGCCGGCGTGCTGGAGGCTGCAAGAACCGGTGGTGCGACCAACAACTATGGCAACATGTATGAACTGGATGCGATAGCGGCATGCGTGGTCGGGGGCGTATCCACGGCTGGCGGCATCGGCACGGTGCCCGGCGTGATGGCCGGGGTTCTGATCTTCGGCGTTATCAATTACGGTTTAACCTTTATCGGCGTAAGCCCTTATTGGCAATTGATCATCAAAGGGCTTATTATCGTAGCAGCGGTAGCATTTGACATTCGCAAATACATGGCAAAAAAATAAGAGGGAATGCGGCCGCAGGAGTATATCCTGCGGCTTTTGCCATAGATTATAGAATTTATTAGTTTTCAGCGGAGCTGAACAATTCAATAATCGGAAGAAAAACTTCCTCTAA